>JACORW010000109.1 GCA_016179185.1 Gammaproteobacteria bacterium
AGTGGCTAGTGGCTAGTGGCTAGTGGCTAGTGGCTAGTGGCTAGTGGCTAGTGGCTAGTGGCTAGTGGCTAAAGAATGATCGCCCGTGTTAATGCATTGTCAATTATTTATTCTTACCAGCCACCAGTAACCAGCCACCAGTGACTCTTCATTCCAGCGTCTCCACCCGCATTCTGAAAACGTTGCCACGCACCGAATCCAGGGCTTCTATCCGGCTTATGGCTTCATTCATATTTTTCTCCACCACTCGTTGAGTCAGAAAGATAACCGGGACGACGTTCGCGTTCTTGTCCGGCTCCTTCTGGATGATGGCCTCAATGCTGATATCGAGACTTCCAAGGATCGCGGTGACGTTTGCCAGCACGCCGGGTTTGTCCACTGCAGACAAACGCAGGTAATAGGCCGTGCGTACCTCCTCCATCGGCTTGACGATGATGTTGGAAATGGCATCCGGTTGAAACGCAAGGTGGGGCACGCGATTTTCCGGATCGGAAGTCATGGCGCGTACGACGTCCACGAGATCGGAGACCACTGCGGACGCGGTCGGCTCCGCGCCGGCGCCGCGGCCATAGAACATCGTGGGGCCCACGGCGTCGCCCACGACGAGCACGGCGTTCATGACACCCTCCACGCCCGCAATGGGATGGCGCTTCGGGATCAACGTTGGATGCACGCGCAGCTCGATGCCGTCGCCGCCGTGTCGCGCGATGCCCAGTGATTTGATGCGGTAACCCAGTTCCTCGGCGTAGGCAATGTCCATGACGCCGACGCGACCGATGCCTTCCGTGTACACCTTGTCAAACTGCAACGGGATGCCAAAGGCAATGGAGGCCAGGATTGTCAGTTTGTGGGCCGCGTCAATGCCGTCAATGTCCGTGGTCGGGTCGGCCTCGGCATACCCCAGGCGCTGTGCCTCGGCGAGCACATCCTGAAAATCGCCGCCAAGCTGTCGCATCTCGGTGAGAATGTAATTGCAGGTGCCATTGATGATGCCCGCCACCGTCTGGATGCGATTGCCGGACAGCCCCTCGCGGATGGCCTTGATGATCGGGATGCCGCCGGCCACCGCAGCCTCGAATGCCACCATGACACCCTTCCTGCTCGCGGCCGCGAAAATCTCGTTGCCGTGCAGCGCAATCAGCGCCTTGTTGGCGGTGACGACGTGCTTGCCGCGAGCGATGGCGGCGAGCACCAGCGTGCGCGCGGGCTCGATGCCGCCGATGAGTTCGCAGACGATCTCCACTTCCGGATCGGCAACTATCGCATTGGCGTCGCCGGCGACACGGATGCCGTCCAGCGCCAGGGATCGCGCCTTGCCCGGATCCCGCGCCGCGGCGCTGACCACGACGATGCCGCGCCCGGCGCGCCGCGCAATCTCCCCGGCATTCCGGCGCAGTACGTTGATGGTCCCGCCGCCGACGGTGCCAAGGCCGAGGAGGCCGATTTTTACGGGTTGCAGGGACATGAATGACGTGGCTGGTGGCTGGTGGCTGGTGGCTGGTGGCTGGTGGCTGGTGGCTGGTGGCTGGTGGCTGGTGGCTGGTGGCTGGTGGCTGGTGGCTAAAAAATGGTTGCCCCTGTGAATGCATTGTCAAGCATTTATTCTTACCAGCCACTAGCCACCAGCCACGTGTTCCAACTGCCATTAGTCACTGTCACCAGTCACCCCACCTTCCTCTCCTCCGCAGGTTCACCGCGCATCATCGCCCGCAGTCCGCGCAGCGCCTGCCGGGTACGGTGCTCGTTCTCGATAAGCGCGAAGCGCACGTACCCGTCGCCGTACTCGCCGAAGCCGATGCCCGGGGACACGGCGACCCTGGCGTCCGCCAGCACCTGTTTCGCAAATTCCAGCGATCCAAACCGGCGGTACTGCTCCGGGATCGGTGCCCAGACAAACATCGTGCCCTTCGGCTTCTCCACCTGCCAGCCGAGGGCGTTCAGCCCGTTGCACAGCACGTCGCGTCGCGCCTGGTACATCAGGCGGATTTCCTCGAGGCAGTCCTGATCGTCCTCCAGCGCCGTGATGGCCGCGACCTGGATCGGCGTGAACATGCCGTAGTCGAGGTAGGACTTCAGCCGCGCCAGCGCCTTCACCAGCACCGGGTTGCCGACCATGAAGCCGATGCGCCAGCCGGGCATGTTGTAGCTCTTGGACATGGAGAAGAACTCCACGGCCAATTCCTTCGCACCGTTTACCTGCAGGATGGAAGGCGCCTGGTAACCGTCGAACACGATGTCGGCGTAGGCGAGGTCCTGGATCACCCAGATCCTGTGTTCACGCGCAAAGTCCACGATGCGCCGGAAGAAGTCCAGTTCCACGCACTGTGCAGTGGGATTGCCCGGAAAATTGATGAGCAGCAGTTTCGGGCGCGGCCAGGAATTCCGGAACGCGGTCTCCAGCTCGGCGAAGAAATCCCGATCCGGCCCGATGGGCACATGGCGCACGTCGGCGCCGGCAATGATGAAGCCGAACGGGTGGATCGGATAGGCCGGGTTCGGCACCAGCACCGCATCGCCGCGATCGCAGATGGCCATGGCGAGGTGCGCAAGGCCCTCCTTCGACCCAAGCGTGACGATGGCCTCGGACTCGGGGTCAAGGTCCACGTCGTATCGCTTCCGGTACCAGTAGCAGATGGCGCGCCGGAGCCTCGGGATTCCGCGCGACATGGAATAACGGTGCGTATCCCTGCGCCGGGACGCCTCCACCAGCTTTTCCACGATATGCGGCGGCGTCGGCTGATCGGGATTTCCCATGCCGAAATCAATGATGTCCTCGCCGCGATGCCGCGCCGCCATCTTCAGTTCGTTGACGATGGCAAACACGTAGGGCGGGAGTCTGTTGATCCTGGGGAAATCGGTATCCAAGGCAAAAATCCTGCTTTTTGGGCGCAAAAATGGGGCCGCAAGTATACGGCATCGCCGGCCGGTTATGGTGAAAGCGCACCAGGGGTCGGAGCGTTCGCTCCGGCCCCTTATCCGCCGACCTCGTATCCCCGGTGTCATATACTGCGCCCATGCTGCGGGCGGCGGTGATTCAGATGGTATCCGGCGCGGACGTGGGTCAGAACCTGGCCTGCGCCGCGGACCTCATCGGCCAAGCGCGCGCCGCGGGCGCGTCGTTCGTCGCGCTGCCGGAGTTCTTCGCCATCATCAGTCCCGATGAGCACGCCAAGCTGGCGATCAGGGAATCCTTCGGACGGGGTCCGCTGCAGGATTTTCTGGCCGACAGGTCGCGCCGGCATGACATCTGGTTGCTGGGCGGCACACTGCCCCTGACGTCGGAGGAGCCGGAACGGGTTTACAACGCGAGCCTGCTGTTTAATCCGGAGGGGCGCTGCGTCGCCCGCTACGACAAGATGCATCTGTTCGACGTGCACGTGGATCGGGAAGGTACGGAGCAGTACAACGAATCAGCCACGATGAAACACGGAGCACAGCCGGTGGTGGCAAAGACGCCCTTCGGCAACGTCGGCCTGTCTGTGTGTTACGACCTGCGCTTCCCGGAGCTCTACCGCGGCATGCTGGATGAGGACACAGTGATGATCACCGCGCCGTCGGCGTTCACCGCCCGCACCGGTGAGAAACACTGGGAGATGCTGTTGCGCGCCCGCGCGGTCGAGAATCTCTGCTTCGTCATCGCGCCGGGACAGGGGGGTGTGCACAATGAGCGGCGCACGACCTGGGGGCACAGCATGATCGTGGATCCCTGGGGTGAGATTTTATGCTGTGTGGAAACGGGTCCCGGTTTCGCTTGCGCCGATCTCGATTTTGCGGCGTTGCACGAACTGCGCCGGAGTTTTCCTGCACTGAGCCATAGGCGTCTGATCTAATGAAGGTATGATGCTGAAGACTCGGATCAAGGGTAGAGTCGGTAGGCTGGATCCTTTTTGGCGGACCGTGTGACGCCATGAATGGCGGAATACGAGCCTACAAGGACGTACTTGCCGGCGTGTCCGACAAAAAGTGATCCAGCCTTCCGACTCGAACTGATCCCCGGAACACGTCCCAATCTGGAAGGTCCAAAAGCAGATGAGCAACGCACTCGCACTTGCCGAACAACAAATCCTCACACCTGTCGGTCTCGATGCCGGCGCGCTGGAACAGGCACTGGATCGGGTCATGGCGCGCAGCGTGGATTATGCGGATCTGTATTTTGAATCGGCGCGCGCCGAATCCTGGGTACTGGAAGACAGCATCATCAAGGAAGGTTCCCACAGCATTGACCAGGGTGTCGGCGTGCGCGCCGTCAGCGGCGAGAAATCCGGTTTTGCCTACTCCGATGAAATCCTGTTGCCGGCACTGACCAGCGCCGCGGAAACCGCCCGCGCCATCGTCAAGAGCAGCGGCAGCGGACGGCTCGCCGCGTGGCACCGCCATGCGCCGCCGGCACTTTATGGCGCAGACGATCCGTTGCATTCCGTACCCACTGAACAGAAGATCGCGCTCTTGCGGCGCGTGGACGAACTGGCGCGGCAGCGCGACCCGCGCGTAAATCAGGTCATTGCCAGCCTCGCGGCGAGCCACACGACGGTACTCGTTGCCGGCGTGGACGGCACCTGGTGCGGCGACGTGCGCCCGCTGGTGCGGCTCAATGTCAGCGTCATCGTGGAGCAGAATGGCCGGCGCGAGAAAGGCAGCGCCGGTGGCGGCGGCCGGTTCGGCTACGAGTATTTCCTCGACGGAAAAATCATCGAGGATTACGTCGCCGAAGCGGTGGACGGTGCACTCCTCAATCTTGAGGCGGTGGACGCCCCGGCCGGCACGATGACCGTGGTGCTCGGTCCGGGCTGGCCGGGCATCCTGCTGCACGAGGCCATCGGCCACGGACTCGAAGGCGACTTCAACCGCAAGGGAACTTCGGCATTCTCGGGCCGCATCGGCCAGCGCGTGGCGACACCGGAAGTTACCGTGGTGGACGACGGCACCATTCCGAACCGCCGCGGTTCATTGACCGTGGACGACGAAGGCACGCCGACCGCGTGCACGACGCTCATCGAGCGCGGCATCCTGCGCGGGTACATCCAGGACAAGCTCAATGCCCGGTTGATGGGCATGAAGCCCACCGGCAACGGGCGGCGCGAATCCTATGCGCACCTGCCCATGCCGCGCATGACCAACACCTACATGCTGGGCGGCGAACGCGACCCGGAAGAAATCATCCGCTCGGTGCAGAAGGGCATCTACGCCGCCCAGTTCGGCGGCGGGCAGGTGGACATCACCAACGGCAAGTTCGTGTTCAGCGCCAGCCAGGCCTGGCTCATCGAGAGCGGAAAACGCACGCGGCCGGTAAAGGGCGCGACGCTGATTGGCAACGGCCCGGACGTGCTCACACGCGTGTCCATGGTCGGCAACGACATGCAACTGGACTCCGGCATCGGCGTCTGCGGCAAGGACGGCCAGTCCGTGCCCGTGGGCGTGGGCCAGCCAACCATCCGCATCGATGAGTTGACGGTGGGCGGAACTGTGACGTGATTTCACTTAACACAACATGACCGAACCGCTGAATGACCAAGCGCAGGTTCTACTGCAGGCGGCTGAAAGGCTGAACAGGCTCGGCATTCCCTTCATGGTCACGGGGTCAACGGCCATGAGCTATTACGCCATGCCGCGCATGACTCGGGATATAGACCTGGTGGTGGAAATCGAACCCGCCGATGTGACGCGGCTGGTGGGGGCGTTTGCAGACGATTTCTATATTGATGCGGATGAAGTTTTGGCCGCGGCCACCGGACATGGCATGTTCAACGTCATTCACAGCCGACTGGCGGTGAAACTGGACTTCGTGGTACGCAAGGAATCGCCGTACCGGCGCGAGGAATTTCGCCGGCGTCGGACGGTCAATCTTGGCGGCAGGCAAATCACCCTGGCAAGCGTCGAGGACCTGATCCTCTCGAAGCTTTATTGGGCCAAGGACACGCAATCGGTCATGCAGTTGGATGATGTGAGAAATCTGCTGGAATCGAACCCGGACCTGGACGCGGCATACCTGGACAGGTGGGCGCGTGATTTGTCCGTGCTTTCAATGCTCGACACCATGCGGAAATGAAAGACACCACCGACAGGGTTGCAAAGGTATATCAGGCGATGCTCATGCAGCGCTCCGGAGAGGAACGTATGCGGATGGCATTCGGCATGTTTCAGTTCGCCCGCTCCCTGGTGCGCGCTTCCGTGCGGGAGCGTTACAGGAAGCACTCTGCCACGGAGAATATCAGCGCGGCTGAGGAAACTACCGAGGTTTTCCGCCGCACCTACGGCCGCGACTTTGACCCCGAGACGCTGCAGCGGATTGCACGCCACCTGGTGCGATTTTCGGCATTGAGCGCCGGCCCGGATTCCACGGCGAACTCTTCATCCACGCGAAGACCTGATCCGGGGGCAGCGGCCTGCTGAAGTAATAGCCCTGCCCGACGTCGCACCCCAGGGCTGTCAGGGCGGCGCACGTGGCTGCATCTTCGATGCCCTCCGCCGTGACCTGCATGCCCAGATTATGTCCCATTTCCAGCGCGGCACGCACAATCGCCACATTACGGGACTCGCGAAAACCGACGACGAAGGTTTTGTCAATCTTGAGCTGGGTAATGGGCAGATCCTTCAGGTAGGAAAGTGATGACTGGCCGATGCCGAAATCATCCATGGACAGCCGGATCCCGGCCCGGTGCAATTCGTCGAGGATCGTCCTGCCGCGCATCGGGTCAATCATGATGGCGCTTTCGGTGATTTCCAAAGTAAGTCGCCGTAGCGGAAAGCGCGACCGGCGCGCAAGATTCAGAATGTCCGTCCTTAAATTCGGGTCCTGGAGATTGCGCGCCGAAAGGTTGACGGCGATATCCAGCCGTACGCCGGCCCGGTCCCATTTCCTGCCCTGGCGCATGGCGTTGGCCAGCACCCAGTTGGTGAGCGGAATGATGAGGCTGGTCCGTTCGGCAAGCGGGATGAACCTGTCGGGGTAGATGAGGCCGCGCTCCGGGTGCTGCCACCGCAGCAGCGCTTCCACTCCGCAAGTCCGCCGCTTCTGCAGATCAATCTTGGGCTGGTAATGCAGGACCAGCTCGTTTTCGTCGATCGCGCTGCGTAACCCGCTCAACAGGGCCAGATTTGCCGGGTCATAGTGGTCAATGCTCCGGTCATACTGGACCCTCTGGTGCAGTTCCTTCGCGGCGCGCAGCGCCATGCCGGCGCGCTGCCACAGCAGTTCGGCGCTGTCCGCCTGGTCCGGAAAGATCGCAAATCCCATGCGCGGCTCGACGCTGACGGGCAGGGAGGCAACCGTGAATGCCCCCGCCATGGCATTCGCAACCTTGCCCGTCACCAGGTTGATATCTTCGCTGCTGGCCAAGCGCGGCAGCAGCACGGCAAACTCATCCCCGCCTAGGCAGGCCACGGTGTCCGAATCCCACAATGCCTGGCGGATACGGTCCGCGATCTGCTTCAACAGCAGATCGCCGTTACCATGTCCAAGGGTGCTGTTGATGGCATTGAAGTTGTTGATGTTCATCAGCAGCAGCGCGCAGGCATGGGACCTGGCCCGCGCCTCGTTCACCGCCTGGTCGAGGCGTTCCCGCAGCCGGGCGCGGTTCCCCAGCCCGGTGAGCGCATCATGATATGCAAGGAAGTGGACCTTCTCTTCCTGCTCGATGTAGGCCAGCGCAAATGAGATGTCCTCGGCCAGTTCCGACAACAGGGTCAGCTCTTCGCGGTCGAAAAACCCGGCTTCCCTGGAATACAGGACCACCACCGCGCTGCATGCAGCCCGGGAAAGAATGGGCAGGGAAATTGCGGAGCGGTATCCGCGCCGGCAGAACTCCCGCAGCGCGGGGGTCGGTCCTTCTACGGCGGCCAGATCATTCCTGTACACGATCTTTCCCGTGCGCACGGCCTGCCCCACGGTACCGTTACCCTCCGGCCGATCCTCCCGCGCGGAAAACTTCACGCCGGTTATCAACTCCCGGTCCGCGTCCGGCCCGGATATCGCCATGGGCGTGATCGAATGCGTACCGGGATCCACATTGCCGATCCACGCCAGACCGAACTGACCCTGCTCGACGGCGATGCGGCACACTTGTTCGAACAGCCGCTGCCGGTCCCGTTCCCGGACAATGAGCATGTTGATGCCGCTCAGGACGGCGTAAATCCTGTTTAACCTCCGGATGCTGGTTTCGGCGCGTTTGCGGTCCGTGATGACCTCTGTAAACATGATGATGCCGCCGATGGCGCCCCCGGCCGTGTGCCAAGGCCGGACTTCCCACCGCACCCAGTCGGTTCTGCCGTCGGCGCGGACAAAGGGATCCTCCTCGCATTTTTCTATGGCGCCCGCAAGACAACGCTGGTGGCACTGCCGCCAGCGGTCGGGGATCTCGGGAAACAATTCATAGTGACTGCGACCGATGACATCCTGGTCGCCGAGGCCATAGTCGGACAGAAAGCGGCGGCTCGCCACGAGATAACGCATGTCGCGATCCAGCATGGCAATGGCAGCCGGGCTGTGCTCCACGAACAGCCGCAACTGTTCCTCACGTTCCCGCAGCGTCCCCTCAGCGCGCTTGCGTTCAGTGATGTCAATAAACAGGGAGATCACGCGCTTCTCCTCCCCGACCTTGACGATCTCCGCGGAGCACAGCGCCCACCCCGACTCTCCGCTACGTTTCTGAAAAGCGTATTCCCGGCCACGAAATCCGCCCTTCACCTTCAGTTCCTCCGCCAGGGCAGCGCGATGAGCCGGACTGAACCACATGCCCAGTTCCACCGAGGTTTTTTCTACAACCTCCTCTCGTTGCAAGCCGAACATGGCGAGGAACGCATCATTGACATCAACGAACCGGCCGTCTTTCAGCGCCGAGATTGAAATCGCCATGGGACCGGCCTTGAAGGCAGTTGAGAATCGCTCTTCACTTGTGCGCAGCGCCTGCTCCGCCCGCCTGCGCTCCGTGATGTCGTTGATGACGCCGACCGAGTACCGCTCTTTCCCGGCATCGTCAAACACCACGGTCGAAAAAACCTTGACCCAGATGATGGAGCCGTCCTTTTTCACGTAACGCCTTTCGGCCTGGTGCGGCCTCGCCTCCCCCCTGTGTACGGCTTCGGACATCCGGCGGCTCTCGGCGAGGTCATCGGGATGCACCAAGTCAAAGGTGTGGAGCTGGAGCAGCTCTTCACGGCTGTAACCGGTGATTTCGCTGAACCCCGCGTTGACGGCCAGGAACCGGTCATCCGGGCCCCGCAGCCCGATGCCGACGTTGGCGGATTCGAAGATCTCCCGGAAGCGCCGTTCGCTCTCCGCAAGCTGCGCCTCGACCTGCCGGCGTTCCAAGGCGGCCTGCTCCATGGCGCGAATCTTCTCCTGCAACTGGTATGTCTTTTCCTCGAGCTTGTGAATCAGCGTCTCGTTGTATTCCCTGAGCAGGACTTTTTCGTCCGTTACCGGCGGGCCGTGCGGCGCGAAAGCGCCGGCGCTCTCCTTCGCCAGCAGCTCCTTCAGGCGGCTGATGAAAGCGGACGGCTGGGCCGGTTTCATGACGAACGCATCCGCCCCGAGATCGAGCGCGAGCTGTTCGTCTTTCGGTTCGGTGTAGGTCGCCGTATAGACAATGAAGGGGATGCGCCGCAGGCGCTCATCGGCCTTCCACTGGCGCAGCAGCGTGTAACCGTCCATGACCGGCATCAGCAAGTCGGAAATGACCAGTTGCGGCGGACGCCGGCGCGCCTTGGCCAGCGCCTCCGCGCCATGGCGCGCCTCCTCCACCTCAAAACCCTCGGCTTTCAGCATTGCCCGCAGCAGGTGCAGGTTCTGCTCCTTGTCGTCCACGATGAGCACAGGTTTCATGGCGGACCCCAGTCACGTACCTGTCGCGCCGCGATGTGGAAGCGGACCTTTACCAGGTCCTGGACCGTCAACCCGCCGCCGAGCACGCTGAAGGGCTGCATGCCGAAATCCGGGGTACGCAACACCAGCGTGCCGGTGATCACCAGGTCCGTGCCGTAAACGTGCAGGGCCAGCGGAACGACGACGTCGCGCGCAACACCATGCAGGGTGATCCGCGCGGTTACCTCCGGTCCCCACTGCGGCCCAATCAGCGCCACTGACCGAAGGGTGATCTCCGGGTATTGCTCCACGTCCAGCACAGTGGGGCCGACCATGTTCCGGTACGTTGCGGCGATGGCCTGCGGCGACAGCACGGTGGAAAACTCCGCGCCCTCATCGGCGCGGGCATCCGGCGGATCCACTTCGAGCGCCGTCACGGGGAATGCCAGCTCGAATCCGGACCGGTGAAAGGGCTGCGCGACATACACATTCCCGTGCAATGCATGCACGCGCACCACGTGATTATGACCGGCGTTCGCCAGGGGCCCCCCGCGGTAAACCAGGATCCGAACGTCGCTGGCGAGGCTGTCAACCACATACTGGTCGCTGTCCTCCACCGGCAGGGGCGGCAGCGGCGGCAGCGGCGCAGGTTCGCCCGGGGCCGGTGCGCCGGCGGTAACCGGCGCGGCGGTCTGGCACGCCGGCAGGAGCACGGCCAGAACGAGCGCGGCCAGGCAGCGCAGTAGAATGGGCGTGGCAGGTGTCAAACTCATGGCAAGGCAGCCTCCAATCCCGGATCGGCCCTGCCAAAGGTAGGACGGGGCATGGGGTTGCGCAATACAGATGAGCAATACGGGTGGGTGACCCAGGGGCTGCACTGGGCGATTTTCGTCCTGGTCGCAGTGCAGGTCGTCCTCGGCACCATCGGTGCCGATCTGCCGGTCGGCATGGAGAGGCTTATCACGTTGGCGCGCCACAAATCCCTCGGCATGACCATTTTCGCCCTGATGCTCGCGCGGTTGGCCTGGCGCCTGGTCAATCCGGCGCCGGCCCTGCCCGCGGAGATGGGGCAGGTCGAGCGCCGGGCGGCGCGCGCCGTGCACTGGCTGCTTTACGCGCTGCTGCTCACGATGCCCGTGGTGGGCTGGGTCGGTTCCTCGGCATCAAACCTCACCGTATCCTGGTTCGGGCTGTTCACGTTCCCGGATCTGGTAAACACCGATCCGGGGCTGGCACAGCTTGCCAAGGCCGTGCATCGGGGACTGGCGTGGGGGCTCATGGCACTGGTCACACTGCATGCGCTCGCGGCGCTGCGCCACCATTTCCTGCTCGGGGACAACGTGCTGGCGCGCATGGTCCCGTGGCTGCCCGGTCGCAGAACATGAACGCGCGCCTGCTCCTCGCTGCACTGGTGATACCAGCCGCGTTCCCTGCGCTGGCGGACTGCTGGCAACCGGACGCGGCGGCGAGCGAAGTGCGGTTCGCCGCGACGCAGGCCGGCGCCCCCATCGAAGGGACATTCCGGAGTTTCACCGGGCGCATCTGCCTCGACGAGGGCCAGCCGGATCGGAATGCCATAGACGTGACCATAGATACCGGGTCCGTGGACATGGGGCTGCCGGAGTTCGACGAGGCGATGCGCGGGGCGGAATTCTTCGACACGGCGCACTGGCCCGCGGCGCGCTTTATCAGCACCAGCGTTACGGCGCTGGGATCGGGCCGTTATGCCGCGGCCGGGCGCTTTACGATCCGGGACAGAACCCGCGACGTCGAGGTGCCCTTCACGCTGTCCGGTGCGGAAGGAACGCCGGTGATAGCCGGGGAAACGGCGATCAGGCGTCTGGATTACGACATCGGCCTCGGCCAATGGCGCGACACGCGCTGGGTCGGTGACGAAGTCACGCTGCGCTTTTCGGTCACACTGCGCGCGGAAGACAACGGGGCCGGAGCAACCGCTCCGGCCCCTTAGCACGTTGGTTAGGATGTTGCAGAACCCGGACGGGGTCGGAGCAACCGCTCCGACCCCGCCTGTGGGCACTCAGATGTTTCGCCCCATCGTGACCGCAAGATAGAGCGGCGCGTAATCGAAGCCTGCGACGCGAATCGCGTCCTCGCCCGCAAAGCGGTCCTGCGCGCCCTTCACGGTCACATACAGCGGCGCATGATTGAACTCTGCGGCGCCGCGAGTCTCGCCGGCTCCGAGCGTTGCCACGTTCGAGGTGACCTGGTGATACAGCGGGGACACATCGGCATGGTCGGCAAGCGCCGGCCCGGCCAATGCACTCAACGCAACTGCGATAATCAGTTTCTTCATGATGGCTGTCCTCTGTTTCAATGGTCTGGTGTTGGAACTTTTTCCGGATTATTCCGGAACTGCCACTGAGTCGGGGGAGAAAAAGAAACCTTACAGTGCGCGCCGGCCAGCATTTCCGGCGCAGGGGGGTACTACTTCAACCGCGCGCCGATGCGATCACGGGCCGCGGCATCCAGGCGGGCGGAGTCCGGCGGGTACATCTCTTCGCGATGATCGCGCAGCGCGCGCGTGAGCAGCGCGATCTGTCGCGCGTAGCGGCGGCAGAGCGCGCAGATCAGAAGATGCAGATACAAACCGAGCCGCTCGCCAAGGCCGAGCTTCCGGTCCTGGGCGGCGGAAACGAGCCGCGTGGCCTCTTTGCAGGTCAGCATGGTTCAGTCCCCGGGCGTCACGGCCTTCTCTTCCAGGCAGGCGCGCAACCGCAGGCGCGCCCGGGACAACATGACCCAGAGGTTGTTGGCGCTGGAGATGTTCAGCGCCGCAAGCAGTTCATCGGTCTCCATACCATCCACCTCGCGAAGTACGAACAGCATCCCCAGTCGTTCAGGAAGCGCCGCAATGCAGTCTCGCAGCGCCGCCCGCAGCTCGTCCTGCTCCAATGCACGGTCCGGCCGGGACCAGTCGCGCACATCCACCTGCCAGTGGCCACGCTCGTCGAAGCACGCGTCCTCGACGCCTGCGGGGTAGTCCCGCTCCTCCACCAGCGGCACCTCGCGTCCGCGGCGCCGGAGGTGATCAATCACCTTGTGCTTCAGGATACCCGTGAGCCAGGTCCGTTCCGCGGATTCGCCCTTGAAGGCGTCGCGGCCCGCAAAGGCCGCCAACAGCGCTTCTTGAACCAGATCCTCGGCCGTGGCGGCATTACGCGTCCGCACCAGCGCGTAGGCGTACAGCGCGTCGCCATGCCGATCCAGCCACATTGACGGATCGGAGATCACGTCAACCCGCACGGGAGACATCCTGCCGGCCGATGTTTCTCGTGCCCATCTGCGGCAGCAGTTGCCGCACTACAGTTGGTCGGGACCGGACGCAATTCCTTACACCATCCGGCAGCAGCATCAACGGGGCAGACGCAGCGGTGCGGGGGTTCCGGCGTTCTGGGCCCGGTGGCGCAGCGCATGATCCATCAACACCAGCGCCAGCATTGCCTCGGCGATGGGCGTGGCGCGGATGCCGACGCAGGGATCGTGGCGCCCGGTGGTGGCGATCTCCGCGGCTTCACCGCGCACATTGATTGTGCGCGCCGGAATACGGATGCTGGAGGTGGGCTTCAGTGCAATGCTGACCACGATGTCCTGGCCGGTGGAAATCCCTCCCAGCACGCCGCCGGCGTGGTTGCTGAGAAAACCGGACGGCGTGATCTCGTCCCTGTGTTCGGTGCCTTTCTGGGTGACTGCGGCGAAACCGGCGCCGATCTCGACAGCCTTGACGGCGTTTATGCCCATCATTGCTGCGGCGATATCCGCGTCCAGCCGATCGAATACGGGCTCACCGAGCCCCACCGGCACTTTCGACGCCACGACATTCACGCGCGCGCCGATGGAATTGCCTTCCCGGCGCAGCGTATCCATGTACCCTTCCAGTTCCGGCACGCGCGCCGGATCCGGACAGAAGAACGGATTCTCCTCGACCGCTTCCCAGCTTTTGTGTTCCAAGGTGATCGGGCCGAGCTGGGCCAGGTGGCCGCGGATGGTTGTGCCCCAGGTTTCGCGCAGATACTTCTTGGCAATGGCCCCGGCCGCGACGCGCATGCAGGTTTCGCGCGCCGAGGCGCGTCCGCCGCCGCGGTAATCCCGCAGCCCGTACTTCTGCTGGTAGGTAAAATCAGCATGGCCCGGGCGGAACAGGTCCCTGGTGCCGGAATAATCCTTCGGGCGCTGATCCTCGTTGTCTATGATGAACCCGATGGGCGTGCCCGTGGTGCGCCCCTCGAACACGCCCGACACGATGCGCACGCGATCGGATTCCTGGCGCTGGGTCACATGCCGCGACTGGCCGGGTTTGCGCCGATCGAGATCATGCTGCAGATCGGCCTCGGTCAGCGCCATGCCGGGCGGACAGCCGTCCACGATCCCGAGGTACGCGGCGCCGTGGCTTTCCCCGCAGTCGGTCAGCGTGAACAATTTTCCGAACGTATTGCCCGACATCGCTGCATTCTAAATAGCTGTTCCTCGTTGTGCTACACGGTCACCGCGCGCGTCCCAATCTCATGTTGTCGGACACGCCGGCAAGTAAGTCTGACCGCCATGGATGGCGGAAATGCAGATTGCGCAGGAGCAAGCAATCTGCCATGTAGGCTCGGGTTCCGCCATCCCTGGCTCCACACGGTCCTCCAACATGAGATCGGGCGACGCACGTGACCTGGATCGTGCCGTACCTGCCTGGAAGCAGATTGCCTGTTTTGAGCAATATTTCCTTGGATTCAACGCCGCGTGGCTGCCTTCTCCCTCGCCCACGCATCAATGAAGCCGTCGCGGTTGGGCATCTTCACGCGCGGCAGCATCTCCGCGTTCATTTCCTCGTCGGCACCGACGATGCCGTTCAATGACAGCAGGTAGGCTGTCAGCGCGTACACCTCGTCATTCGACAACGACCCCGGCGACTGCGGCGGCTTGGCGCGACGAATGAAATCGAACAGCGTGGTCGCCCACGGCCAGAACGTGCCGATGGTTTTTTCCGGCCATTCGCCGGTGAGCGACATCCTCGCGCCGGCCAATTGATCGCCGCTGTCGCCGAGACCGCCTTCGCCGTGGCAGGAGATGCAGTGGGTACGATAAAGTGCCGCACCGTCGCGTGCCGTGCCGCGGCCCTCAGGCAGACCGGCGCCGTCCGGCATGATGTCGGTATCCCAGTCGGCAATCATCCGCGCACCCGCCGCTTGCCCGAGATCGGGACCCTCCGGCGCTTCTCCGGCTATGGCGCTAGTCCCAATCAGCGTCAATATCAGGAGTGCCGGTCTGCTGCGCCGCAACTTCATCATAGACATGACCCAGAACGCCGTTCTCGTCCACCGACCAGTTGACGATGCCGTTGTAGTGGTAAAACCCGTGCCGGCCGCGTTGCGCGATCAACTCGCGCCGCTCCGGCTGCACATTACCGGTCTCGTCGGTGGCGCGGCTCTTGAGAACTGCCGGCGCGCCGCTCCAGCGCCACGGGATCCGGAAGCGCGCAAATGCCTTCGGCAGGACCGGTTCCTGCAACTCCGCGTCGGCCCAGGTCCTGCCGTTGTCGGCGGAGATCTCGACCCTGCGGATGCGCCCGCGCCCGCTCCACGCCAGCCCGGTGACCTGGTAGAGACCGGGACCGCCTTTCAGCACCATCCCGGAGGAAGGAGAAGTGATAAGCGATTTCACCTCCATGACGAAACTGAACATGCGCGCCGTGCCGTCGGGCATCAGGTCCGTGTACCGGGCGGTCTCATTGCGCGCCATGACCGGCTGGTCGGTGAGTTCGAGGCGCCGCATCCATTTGACGTTCACGACACCTTCCCAGCCGGGCAGCACGAGCCGCATCGGGTAGCCGTTTTCCGGCCGCAGCCGTTCTCCGTTCTGGTACAGGGCCAGCAGGGCATCGTCCTGCAGTTTCGCCAGCGGAATGCTGACGTGCATGGCAAAGGCGTCCGCGCCCTCGGCAACCACCCATTTGGCGCCGGGTTTGACACCCGCCTCATGCAGCAACACGCCGAGCGGGACTCCGGTCCACTCGCTGTTGGACACGAGTCCATGGAAAAACCCGGCCTGGGACCGGGACGGAATCCGGTTCCAGCCGGCGTTGCTGTTGCCGCCGCACTCGATGAAACAGGTGCGGGACTCAAGCGGGTAACGCAACAGGTCCGGCACGGAAAACGCCAGCGCACGGTTCACGAGGCCATGGATCAACAATTCGTGCCCCCCGGGGTCTATGTCGGGCACGCCATTGTGATGGCGTTCGAAATGCAACCCGTTCGGGGTGATCGTTCCCTCCAGCAGATGCAACGGCGTCCACGAGGCGCCATTGTTGCGCTGGACGCGGTTCGGCGCGGGGAATCTCGCGGTTTCCTGTTCGAACCGCGCCGGCACGCCATAGGGAGAGAACTCCCGCCCCGGCTCACGCATCCAGGGGGGCCGGCTGCTCCCGGGTACCCGGGGCGATCCGGCCTGCCCCGCCGCTGCCCCTGGGGGCAGCCACGCCATGGCGCCGAACACCAGGCCCTGCCTGAGCAACAGGCGCCGATCCAGAATGCCGTTGCCCGCCACGGCGCCCGCAGCGTCGGCGAGCCGCGCGACCGGCTGGTCGCTCATGGGTCGTAATCCATTGGGAGGAGAATCCTGCGCCGATGGTACGCTCACGCTTCCAGCGCAGCCAGATCCGACCGCTGCAGGATGAATACGCCGTCTCCACCGTGCTCGAAATCGGGCCACAGGAACGGCACGCGCGGGAAGGCGCGCATGAGCGCGCGCCGGCCGGCCCCGACTTCCGCGACCAGAATGCCGCGCCGGGTCAGATGCGGCGCGGCCCCGGCAAGCAACCGGCGCACGACCTTCAACCCGTCGTGCCCGCATTCCAGTCCTGGCCTGGGTTCATGCCGGTATTCCGGCGGCAGGCGGCGCCAGGTTCGTGCCGGCACATAGGGTGGATTGCTGACGATGATGTCGTAGGTTCTGCCGGCCAGCGCCGAATAGACATCGGAGCGGATGCAACGCACGCGGCCCCGGATACCGTGCTTGGCCACGTTGCGTCGCGCCACGGCCAGCGCCGCCGGACTCACATCCGCGGCGTCCACCATTGCCTCAGGAAACGCGCGCGCGCAGGCGACCGCGATGCAGCCGCTGCCGGTTCCGACGTCGAGCACACGGCGCGCGCGGCACCCGGCCAGCCACGGCGCAAAGCGCTGCTGAATGAGCTCCGCGATGGGGGAGCGCGGGATCACCACGCGCTCATCCACATAAAACGGCAGCCCCGCGAACCATGCCTCGTTGAGCAGGTAGGCCACCGGTAACCGCTCGCGGATGCGGCGATCCGCCAGTGTCGCGATACGATTGCCGAGCGGCGCCGGCACGGGCCGGTCCAGAAGGCCGGGTGCGCAGTCGAATTCCAGACCGAGGGCGCGGAACACCAGATACACCGCCTCGTCGCGCGGATTGTCGGTACCGTGGCCATAACGCAGCCGGGCGCCGCGGAATTTGCCTTCCACCCACCTCAGCCACTGCCGGGGACTCAACGGGAGGCGCCGTTCCCTGCTGCCTGCGGTGGCGCGCGCGACCCGGGCCACGGTGTCCGACAGTCCGCTAGCTCAGCGGCTGGTAGCCGGGTATCGCGTTCAGATCAATGGCGTCGATCTGCTTCGGGCTCAGGTACTGGTGCGCGTATTTCAGATACACCTGGTCGTGCATGAATACGTCGAACAGATCGGGATCAATGTGATTGTCCAGCTTCATGCGCCCGAGGATCCTGAGCGACTGCGACAATGGCATGGCCTTCTTGTACGGACGATCGTTCGCGGTCAGCGCCTCAAAGACATCGGCGATGGCCACCATGCGCGCCGGGATGGACATCTGGGCACGGATCAGTCCCTGCGGATAGCCGGAGCCGTCCATTTTTTCGTGGTGGCCGCCGGCGAATTCCGCCACGCGCCGCAGATGTTTCGGATAAGGCAACGACTCGAGCATCTTGATGGTCACGGCCACGTGATTGTTGATTATCTGCCGCTCGCGCAGACTGAGCGTGCCGCGCCCGATCTGAAGATTCTCCATTTCCTCCACCGACAACAACGGCTCCTCGGCCCCATCCGGGCCCACCCAGCGATATGCCGCGATCCGCTCGATGCGCGCCTTCTGTGCGTCGGTCATGTGCTCACCGCCGATGTTGCTCGTGCGCACGAAGTCGCGATCCTCAAGCAATCGCGCCAAATCCTTTTGCAGTTGTTCGTCGTTGCGCAGCAGATCCGGATCGCCGCCGAGGTCCCGCAGCCGGAGGCGCAGCGCGGCAATCTCGGCATCGCGCTTCAGCACCTCAAACCGCGCATCCACGAGATGAATCCGATCGTAGATGGTCTCCAGCTTCGTGCCCTTGTCCACCACGTATTCCGGCGTCGTGATCTTGCCGCAGTCGTGCAACCACGCCGCCACTTCGAGTTCGTACTTTTCCGTTTCCGTCATGGAAAAGGCCTGCAACGGACCGGTGGTCATCCGGCAGGCGGCATCAGCAAGCAGGTTGGTCAGCACCGGCACCCGCCGGCAGTGGCCGGCGGTATAGGGTGACTTCTCGTCAATGGCATTGGCGATCAACTGGATCAGCGAGTCGAACAGTTTTTTCTGCGCGTCGATCAGGCTGCGGTTCGTGACGGTGACCGCGGCCTGGGAGGCCAAGGATTCCACGAAGCGTTGATCCAGTCCGGAGAACGGTACGACATTGCCGGTGCGCGGTTCCTTGGCGTTTATCAGTTGCAGCACGCCGATGATCTCGTTCTCGTGATTACGCAGCGGCACCGTCAGAAATGACTTCGAGCGGTAACCGGTCTTGCGATCGAAACTGCGGGTGCCGGAAAAATCGAACTCGTGGCTGCCGTAGGCATCCTCGATGTTGACGGTCTCGCCGCTGATCGCCGCCCACGCCGCCACCATCGTGCGGTTCGGCCGGCCCTCGGGGTCATAAAGCGCCAGGGGGTAAAAGGAAATCTCCTCGCCGCTGGTGCCGCCCCGGTGCACGCCCAGGGAGCGATTCACCATGATCTCGAATTTGAGGCGATTGTCCTCGGTGCGCGTGTACAACGTGCCGCCATCGGCGTTGGTGATCTCCATCGCCTTCAGCAGGATCATCTCCAGCAGGCGCGAGTGATCCTTTTCCGCGGACAGCGCGATGCCGATGTCGGTCAGTTCCTTCAGCAGGCCGGTGAAATCGGTCGAATGGATGGTCATGGGCCGGTTCTGTCGCGAGTTGCCCCGGTCATTCTAACAGGGTGATGCGAAACCCGGTTTGCATCGCCCTGTGGCGCCCCGGGGATGGGACTTTTGCGTTTATCCGCCAGACCCGTGCGAAACCTGATGCTTTCACCCGGAGTCCGTGTTCAGCAACAGGCTGTTCAGACGCCGCACAAACGCGGCGGGATCGGGAAGCTGCGCGCCTTCGCCGAGCAATGCCTGATCCAGCAGCAGTTGCGCCCAGTCGGCGACACGCGCAGTGTCCTGCTCCCGCTCGATGCGCCCGATCAGGGCGTGGGAAAGATTCACCTCCAGCACCGGTTTCTGCTCCGGCAGCTTCTGGCCGGACGCCTCCAGCATGCGCTGCAGGTGGCGGCTCAGACCCGGCTCCTCCGTTACCAGGCACGCGGCGGACGTGGTCAGCCGGGCGCTCGACCGCACGTCCTTGACCTTGTCATGCAGGGCCTCCCGCAGACGCTGTATCAGCGCCTCCTGCGACGAGGTCGGGGCGGACGCGGCCGATCCCGCGTCGCCTGCGCCCAGGTCCAAATCGCCCTTGACGACGGATCGGAGCGGCTTGCCGTCAAACTCGACCAGATGCATCACCACCCACTCGTCCACTGGGTCGGTAAGCAGCAATACTTCCAGGTTGCGCGCGCGCAGCGCCTCCAGATGCGGACTGCCGCGCGCGGACGCCGGGGTGTCAGCGGTAAGATAATAGATGGCCCCCTGCCCCTCCGCCATCCGCGCCACGTATTCCGGCAACGACACGGACTGCGCGTCCGCTTCGGTCCGGGTGGACGCGAAACGCAACAGCCGCGCGATCTCGTCGCGCCGTTCGGGCGCGTCAATGACGCCTTCCTTGAGTACCCGGCCGAACTCCTTCCAGAACCGGGCGTATTTCTCCGGTTCCTGCTCCGCCATCCCCGCGAGCAGTTCCAGCACCTTGCGCGCGCAGCCGGACCGGATTGCGTCAATGTTCCTGTCCTGCTGCAGGATCTCGCGCGAAATGTTCAGCGGCAGGTCGTTGGAGTCCACGATGCCGCGCACGAAACGCAGGTACGGCGGCAGTAACTGCTCCGCGTCGTCCATGATGAATATGCGGCGTACATACAGTTTCAGCCCGCGGCGCCGTTCCCGGTCCCAGAGATCGAACGGTGCCCGGCCCGGGATGTACAGCAGACTGACATATTCGACCTTGCCCTCGACGCGATTGTGAGAATGGGCCAGCGCGTCCTCGAAATCGTGCGCCACGTGTTTGTAGAACTCCTGGTACTCGGACTCGGAAATTTCCTTGCGTGGCCGGGTCCACAGCGCCGTGGCGCGATTCACCGTCTCCTCTCCCCGCGCGTCCCTGCCCTCGGCTTCCATCACGATGGGCAGCGCGATGTGGTCGGAGTACTTGTGGATGATGGTCCGCAGTCTCCCGCCGTCGAGGAAATCGTCTTCACCGTCACGCAGGTGCAGCGTGACCACGGTACCGCGCCGCGGCCGGTCCATGGTCTCCACGGTGTATTCGCTCTCGCCGCTTGACACCCAGCGCACACCCTCGCCGCGGGCGGCGCCGGCGCGGCGCGTGGCCACCTCAACCCTGTGTGCCACGATGAATGCTGAATAAAATCCCACGCCAAACTGCCCGATGAGGTGCGAATCGCGGGCCTGATCCCCGGTCAACGCCGCCAGAAACTCACTGGTGCCGGATTTTGCGATGGTCCCCAGTTGCGCGATCACTTCTTCGCGCGACATGCCGATCCCGTTGTCGCTGACGCTGATCGTGCGTTGCTCCCTGTCGCACTCCACCCGGATGCGCAGCTCCGGATCGTCTTCATACAGGCCGGGATCGCGCAGGGCGAGAAAGCGCAGTTTGTCGGCGGCATCCGAGGCATTTGAGATCAATTCCCGCAGGAAGATCTCCTTGTTGCTGTACAGCGAGTGGATCATGAGATCCAGCAGCTTCCTGACTTCGGTCTGGAACCCGAGGGTTTCTCTGTTGCCTTCCGCGCTCATTTCAGGTTCCTCCCCTCATTAACCGGATTCGGCGAAACTGCAAAGGTCAGGGTAACCGCCACGAAATTCAAGCCCGCTGATCGAAACTTCCATTGCCTCGGCCGGAGGGCGGCGCGATAATTTCCGTCCACCCATGTCACTTCAGCGCGTGCGCCCATTCTGATGCGACCCCTCGCTGCCGCTTCGCCTGCCGCGGGCGGCCGGCATTGGTCGAGTTCCGGCAGCGTTGGTTGCAGGCGATTGCTTTGTGCGGTGCTTCTCCTGGGCCTTCCGGCCTGTGCAACCCTGTCCGGCCCGACTCCGGCGGCCCGGTCCGGCGCCGAAGAAACGACGAGGCTTGCGATGACTGCGGACCAGGCCTACCGCAATGAGAACTGGGCGCTGGCGGAGGCGGACTACCGCCGGCTCACCACGCTTGCGCCGGAAAATGCGGAGTACTGGTTCCGGCTGGGCTACATCAGCGCCCGCCTGAACCGGCTGGGCGATGCGGTGCGCATGTACGGTGAGGCGCTGGAACGGGATGGCACCCATCTGGGCGCGTGGCACAACCTCGGCATGACACAATTGCAGCTGGCCACGCGCTCCCTCGGTCGGGTCCGGAGTCGCGTCCCCGCAGAGGATCCCGACGCCATGCGTGCGCAGCGGATCATTGACGGCATCACCGCGTTACTGGAATCCGAGCAGAACATCGGCACCCAGGCCGCGCCGGGGGTGGACCAGTGAACGATCAGGACATCGCCGGTCGCGGCCCGACAATACCGGCGGATTCCGACCATACGCCGGTCATCCGCCAGTACCTCGGATTCAAGGCGGAGCACGCGGACAAACTTCTGTTTTTCCGCATGGGTGACTTCTATGAACTGTTTTTCGAGGATGCGCGCCGCGCGGCGCGGCTGCTGGATATCACGCTGACCCGCCGCGGCCAGTCGGCGGGGCAACCCGTGCCCATGGCCGGGGTGCCGGTGCACGCCGTGGACACGTACCTGGCGCGGCTGATTCGCCAGGGCGAGTCCGTGGCCATTTGCGAACAGACAGGCGACCCGGCGCTGGCGCGCGGGCCGGTGGAGCGGCGGATCGTGCGCGTCGTCACGCCCGGCACCGTGACCGAAGAGGCGCTGCTGGACGATCGCGCCGAGTCACTTCTGGCGGGAATAAGCGAACAACACGGGCAATACGGGTGCGCCAGCCTGGACCTGCCCAGCGGCCGTTTGCATCTCAGCGATCACAGCGGCTGGGAAGGACTGGAAGCGGAGCTCCGCCGCCTGAACCCGGCCGAGATCCTGGTTGCGGACACGGTCGCGGAGGATCTTTCGGACCGGCTCAAGCCCCATTGCCGGCGATTGACGCCGCTGGCCGCCTGGCATTTCGATCTGGCGGAGGCCGACCGCAAGCTGCGCGAACAGTTCGGCGTTCTCGACTTGGACGGATTCGGCATCGCATCCATGCCGCTTGCGCGCGCCGCCTGTGGCGCGCTGTTGCATTACGCCCGCGCCACCCAGCAACACACGTTGCCGCACCTGCGGCCTCCCCGGCCGGAGCGCCAGATCGATCATGTCGCGCTGGATGCCGCGACGCGGCACAATCTGGAACTGGAACAGGGTCTGACCGGCAAACCCGAGCACAGCCTGCTGGGTGTGCTCGACTCCACGGTCAATCCGATGGGGGGTCGTCTGTTGCGGCGCTGGTTGCAGCGTCCCCTGCGGGACCATGAAGCGCTGCGGCAGCGCCACGACGCGGTGCAGGCCCTGATGGAAACCCGCGCCCAGGCCGGCATGCGCGATGTACTTGCCGGTGCAGGCGATCTGGAACGCATTGTCGGACGCATCGCCCTCGGCAACGCCCGTCCCAGTGATTTGTGCCGGCTCCGGGAGACATTGTCGCTCCTGCCCGCACTGCGCGATCAGGCATCCGGGCTGGCCGCGTCGCGACTGCGCGAACTTGCCGGCATGATCGATCCACCGCCTAATCTGCGGGATTTTCTGCAGCGGGCAATTGCCGCCGAGCCGGCGGCGCATCTGCGCGACGGGGATGTAATCAATGCGGGCTTTGACGACAGACTGGACGATCTTCGATCCATGGGGCGGGAGGCCGGCCGGCATCTGGCCGAGTTCGAACTGCGCGAACGGCGGCGCACGGGAATTGCCGGGCTCAGGGTCGGATTCAACCGCGTACACGGCTATTACATCGAGCTGAGCCGCACGCAGTCAGCCAATGCGCCCAAAGATTACCACCGCCGCCAGACGCTGAAGGCAACGGAACGGTACATTACCGGGGAACTCACCCAGTTCGAAGCAAAGGTTCTGTCCGCGCGCGCGCAGGCACTGGCACGGGAGCGGGAACTTTATGACGCCGTTCTGGCCGGCGTCAGGCTGCACACCGCCGTGCTGCAGACCGCTGCCGCGGCATGCGCGGAACTGGACGTGCTCTGTGCATTCGCGGAGCGCGCACAGGTGCTCGAATACAATCGGCCCGAATTCACCGGCACGCCCGGCGTGGAGATCATTGCGGGACGGCACGCGGTAGTGGAACAGTTGCGCCCGGAGCCGTTCATCGCCAATGACACATTGCTCAATCCGGAACGGCGCCTGCTGGTCATTACCGGTCCGAACATGGGCGGCAAGTCCACCTACATGCGGCAGGTCGCGCTGATCGTCATCCTTGCGCACATCGGCAGCTTCGTGCCGGCGCGCGCCGCACGGCTCGGGCCCGTGGACCGGATCTTTACGCGCATCGGCGCATCCGATGACCTGGCCGGCGGACGTTCCACGTTCATGGTCGAGATGTCCGAGACCGCGCAGATTCTTCATATGGCAACCGAGCGCAGCCTGGTACTGATGGACGAGATCGGGCGCGGGACCAGCACGTTTGACGGCGTGGCGCTCGCCGGCGCCTGCGCCGTGTATCTGGCCGCGTCAGTGCGCTCATTGACGTTGTTCGCGACGCACTTTGCCGAACTCACGGAACTCGCGCAGTCGCTGGGTGGCGCCGCCAATATGCACCTCGCCGCCGTGGAACACGGTGATCGGATCGTGTTCCTGCATGCCTTGCGCGACGGACCGGCGGACCGCAGCTACGGCATCCAGGTTGCGCAGCTCGCAGGGGTGCCGCAGCCGGTCATCGAAGATGCAGCCGGACGGTTGCGCCGGCTGGAATCCCTCCCGCGCGCCGAACCAACTGCCACTGGAGGACAAACCGACTTGTTTCCGTCCACCGATCCGGTCCTCGGGGAATTGCGTCGCATCCGTCCGGATGAGCTGACGCCGCGCGCGGCGCTCGAACTGATCTATCGCTGGCGCGCGCTTTTGCTATCGGATGCACGGTAGTATGATTCCTCTGTCATGGACAAAACTTAGGTGAGGGGAACATGCCCTTTGTTGTTACGGAAGCCTGCATAAAGTGCCGATTCACGGACTGCGTTGAAGTTTGCCCTGTGGACTGCTTCCACGAAGGGCCGAATTTTCTGGTCATCGATCCGGATGAGTGCATTGACTGCACGCTGTGCGAGCCGGAATGCCCCGTGGAGGCGATCATGTCCGAGGACGATGTGCCGGAGAACATGAAACAGTTCATCGAGCTGAATGCCACGCTGTCGAAAAAGTGGCCGGTCATCAGCGAAATGAAGGAGCATTTTTCGGACGCCGACCAGTGGCGCGAAGTCAAGGACAAGCTGCAGTACCTGGAACGCTGAAGCACGGTGCCCGCTACTTTCTGACACCGCCGGGCCGCGTCCGGGCCCGCCCCCCGTTGCCGGTCCCGCGTCATGTCCGTTTGATGCTGCTGGTGGCCGCCGGGACCATAAATTGCGCCACGCCCATCTCTGCACTTGCAGATGAAATCTATCGCTGGGTAGATGCCCAGGGGCGCGTACATTTTGGCGACAAACCGCCGGCAGAGGGTGCCGAACGTGTCGAGGTGAAACCCGCGCCCACCGATGACCCGGAATTGAAACGGCGCCAGGAGCGGGGCGAACGCCTCTCGGAAATCATGGCCGAAGAAAGAAAAGCCAGGGACGAGGAGAAGCAGGAAGCGCTGCTGGCGGCCGCCGAACGCCGCGCAAAGTGCAACAGCTCCCGTGCGCGCCTGGAGCGGGCGATCAACGCGGCTTTTATCTATCGCGACACCCCGGATCCGGCGAATCCGCTGATCCTGGACGAGTCGGAACGAAGCGAATTCGAACAGCGGCTACGGGCTGAAATCCGGCAGTACTGCGACCCCCTAGATAGCGACGTGCCGGTCCGCTGAAACATGGAATCTCTCTTGGGGTCATCCCCGGGCGGCATGTTCCCGCACCAATCCCGGACAGGGTGATGCAGAAGTCCACGGATGGACCATTGCATCAAACTGCTGATTCGCCGGTAGACCGGTTCAAAACGGTCCGCGTATCATTCCGGCAACCGGGGTGCAGATCCGGGCGCGCCGCCAACAACATGACCAGGCAGCGCATGGGGGGAGAAAATATGAACACGACAACGGAAATGCCGAGCCGCCCATGAACCTCAAAGACAGTCTGGAAATTGTCAACCAGTCCGACGTGGGGCGCCGTCGCCCGCACAATGAAGACAGCACCCTCAGCGATCCGTCCCGTGGACTGGTTATCCTGGCCGACGGCATGGGCGGTTACAAGGCCGGCGAAGTGGCCAGTGCGATCGCGGCCACAACCATTCACCACGAAATTTCTTCCGGATTGAAGCGCCTGCGACCAGGGCGGGACCACACTGCAGAGGGGCTGCACGCTGAGTCCGCCGTGGTCCGGGATGCAATCGTAACCGCCAATGGAAGGATATTTTCCACCGCACAGAAAGAAACGGACTGCCATGGCATGGGCACCACGATCGTGGTGTGCCTGTTCCATAACGATTGCGTCACGGTCGCCCACGTGGGCGATTCCCGGGTTTATCGCCTCCGGGCAGGGACGTTTGCGCAAATAACGAAAGATCATTCGCTAATTCAAGAGCTTATAGATCGCGGGTTGTACAGCCCGGAAGATGCGGCACGCAATGCGCCGAAGAACCTGGTCACTCGAGCGTTGGGTATCGAACCGGAAGTCAGAGTAGATGTTGCCGAGGAACAAGTGAAAGTGGGCGATCTTTACTTGCTGTGTTCCGATGGGTTAAATGATATGGTAGATGATGAGGAAATTCGCTTAACCCTAAGTAAATATAGTGGTAATCTTGCGCGGGCGACGGAGGAATTGATCCGCACGGCAAATGCGAACGGCGGCAGGGACAACACCTCAATCATAATGGTCCGGGTCACGGAAAACTACGCTGTCCAGGACGGGCCGCTGGCCAAAATCTTAAAAAAACTCTTTTGATGTCATGGGAATAGGACGTTAGCGATGGCAAAGCTGGTTCTCAGCATGAATGGGGTGGTTCAGGGCGAATACGACCTGAGCAAGGAACGGCTCACCATCGGGCGCAAACCTGACAACGATATCCAGATCGACAATCTGGCGGTCAGCGGGAAGCATGCCCTTGTCATCACCATTCTTGACGATTCCTTCCTGGAAGACCTGGGCAGCACCAACGGCACCTACGTCAACAGCAAGCTGATCAAGAAGCATGCGCTCAAGGATGGCGATGTCATTGCCATCGGCAAACACGAACTCAAGTATGTAAACGAGCACGCCACGGCCGAGGATGATGAATTCGAAAAAACCATGATCATCAAGCCGGGCTCGGCGAGCGCCGCGGTCGCTGCAGCGAAAGCCGCCGAAATGGCGGTCGCCGCCGCGGCAGCGGCACCCGCCGCCGGCGCAAAGCCCGGCGCCCCCGCAGTACCGGGTGGGGCCGGTATGCCGCTCGGACGCCTGACCGTGTTGAACGGCCCTATCGCCGGCAAGGAACTGGAACTGACCAAGGCGCTGATCACCCTCGGCAAACCCGGGACCCAGGTGGCGGTGATTTCACGCCGGCCACAGGGTTATTTCCTGACGCACATCGAAAGCGACGGCGACGGCAAGCGCTATCCGCTGGTCAATGGCGAGCCGATCGGGGGGAAGGCTTACCAGCTCAAAGACAGCGACATGATCGAGCTGGCGGGCATCAAGATGGAGTTTTCCCTCGCCTCGCACTGAGCGCGGCGACATTCACGTTACCGGCAGCGAATTTCGCCCGCCTGTCGTCATTAACCCGCTTCACGGTCCCCCTTCCCCGGGGAACAACGGGCGGGCCCCGGCCGCACCAGCAGTTCCTCAGGTATCAGTTCCCAGCCGCTCCTCCACAGAGGCGTGAATGGGAAATACCTTGTCCAGGCGGGCGAGCTGCAGCACGCCCATCGCGGCGCTGCTGACCCCGATCAGGCCGAAGCGCAGCGATTTCTTCTTCGCGGTCTGGTAGCCCTCAACCAGGCTCGCTACTCCCGAACTGTCTATATAAGTTACTCCGGCAAGATCCACGAGAAGATTCCGGCCGGCGTCAAGGCAGAGAAGGATCTGCCGGCGCGCATCCGGGGAACACGCCAGATCAACTTCTCCCGCCAGTTCGAGAACCGTATAGGCACCCGCGGTGCGCGTACTGTATTGCATGATGGAGTTTTGCCTTGATAATTCGGAAGCCCGGGCCCCGGCGGATGCCGGCATCAGCCTATCGCCTTGCGCAATTCCAGGTAGTTTCCCCGACCCTGCCCGAGATGACCCATCTCGAAAGTATCCATGATTTCCCGAATAAAATGCACGCCCAGTCCCCCGGGACGCAAGTCGCCCAGGTCGCGGGGTCGCACGCTGTCAAGATCGATAGGCTCGGCCTGGTCCTCAAGTCGAAAGATGACCTGTGTTCCATTGGTCCTTATCTCCAGGGAGATTTCGCCCAGACCTTCTCCCCGGTACGCATGCTGAATCACATTCATGCACGCCTCATTCACGGCAATGACCAGCTTGTCGCAGACGGGCGCGGAGCAGCCGAAACTCTCTGCTGCGCGTTTGACCAGTGCGCGCATCGGTCCGAGCCGGTCAGGCTGCGCGCGGAACCGCAGCGCGAATAACTGTTCCGTAATCATTTCCCGCCGCCCTCTATCAGCATCAGGGTAATGTCGTCCCGCTGGTCGGACTCGGGCGTGTGCAACAGGGTCACAATATCACGCAGGCGTCGGGACGCGGGACTGGCCCGGGTCGCGCGGATCAACTTCATGAAACCCTGCGCCTGAAGCGGACTTCGATTCTCGTCAAGGCTCTCGGTTACACCGTCGGTAAAAACATACAGGCTTGATTCGTTCAGCTCGAAGGTAGTGACCGGGAAATCGCAGCCCGGCAGGATGCCCAGCGGCGGCGCCGTCGCGCCGAATTCCTCGAAACCGCCGTCCCGGCGATGCATCAGCGGTGGTTGATGCCCGGCGTTCGCAATTCGTACCAGGCCGGTGCCCGAATCATAAAACCCCGCGACAATTGTGACAAACATCCCGTGCGAAACACTTTCGCATACCTCGGCGTTGACGCGACTCAGCAGCTCGCCCGGGCAGTCGATCTCCTTGGCGAGGTGATGCATCAGGCTGCTCACCTTTGTCATCAGCAGCGCTGCGTTCATTCCCTTGCCCGAAACGTCGGCAAGGCTGAAATAAATCAGTCCGTCATCGCGCCGCAGAAAATCATAGAAGTCGCCGGAGACTTCAAGCGCGGGCACGTTCAGCCCCACCACCGGGAAATCATCCCCCTGCGGCGCGGGCAGCAGGTCCATCTGAATCTCCCTGGCCAGCTCCAGTTCCTTGCGTATCCGCTCCTGCTCCACCAGTTGATCGGCCATGCGCGCGTTATGGATCGCCAGAGCTGCTGCTGATGCCAGCGCGCCGAGCAGGAAACGATCCTGGTCATCAAACAGGCCATCCCCGCCGCGCTTGTTGATCAGCTCCAGCGCACCAATGCACTGGTTCCTGACAATAAGCGGTGTGCACAGGATAGAGCGTGTGACAAATCCGGTCTTGGCATCGACATTCGCGGCGAAATCCGGATCATTGCGCACGTCCCGCACCATCTGGCAACTGCCGGACACGACGGTCTTGCCGATGATGCCTGCATTTCCGGGCAGTCGCATTCCCTTGATGTCAACCGGGCCGGCGCAGGCATGGCAGACCAGTTCCGCATTACCTCCCTCAAGCAGGAAAATGGACGCGGCTTCCGCGTCCAGGTACTGCATGAATTTCTCGATGGCGTTGCACAGGGTCGCTTCGATTTCCAGCGATTCCGCGAACGCCTGGGAGATTTCCGCCAGCAATTCGAGCTGCTGTTCCAGGGTGTGACCACCACCACGATCCACCAATGCGTAGAGATTCGAAGCCGGACTCATGCTACGGTCACCATCCTTCCAGGGGCGGTCATGGCTTCAATTCTCCCTTCTTTCCGGGCCATCGGCATAGATGCACTATAGGGCACGCGGCGCAATGGGGTGCGCGCGCGGTACAGACGTAACGGCCGTGCAGAATGAGCCAATGGTGCGCATCGGCCCGGAATTCAGCGGGGACTGTGCGCAACAACCCCTGCTCCACCTCCAGCGGCGTGCGGCCCGGCGCGAGTCCGGTCCGATTGGCGACCCGGAAGATATGCGTATCCACTGCGATGGTCGGTTCTCCGAAGGCGGTATTCAACACCACATTCGCAGTCTTTCGGCCGACGCCCGGCAGGCGCTCCAGCGCCGCACGCTCGCGCGGGACCTGCCCTGCGTGTTCCCGCATCAGTATCCTGCACGTCCCAAGTAAATTGCGCGCCTTGATATTGAACAGACCGATATGGCGTATATGCCGCTTCAGGCCGCGCACACCCAGCTTCAGCATTGCGCGCGGCGTATTGACGGCCGGAAACAGCGTGGCAGTCGCCTTGTTCACGCTGGCATCGGTGGCCTGCGCGGACAGCATGACGGCCACCAGCAATTCGAACGGGCTGGCATGACGCAACTCGGTTGTCGGGGCGGGGTTCCCGGCGCGCAGCGTTTCAAAAATTTCCCTGACCGTCCCCCTGTGCATGGCGCAGGTGCATCAGGTTCCGGGCGCGGACCGGGCCACCATGGACCCTGCCGCCGCAGCCACGAGCGCAAGAATCAGCAGCGCCCACGACGGGGATGCCAATGCCGGAATTTCAACGGGCAGGACGTGGACCGGGCCCGGCAAGCCCGGCATCAGGCCGGAATCGGAAAGAATGTGGCCCGTTCCGAGCATCTCACGCAGCAAACCGATGGGTATGATCCAGCAGGCGGCGTGCACGCCCTGCCGTATCGCCCTGCGCAGCGAATCCGCGCAGCCGCTGCCGCGGAGCGACTGTTCACCTGCGGTCAGCACGAGCGAATTGGCCGCAAGCAACGGCAAGTAAATATCCAGCGCCAGGGACAACGGGTACGCTGCGGCCTGCAGCGCGAGGTCCAGCAACGTCACCCAGATTCCTGAAACCAGAAGCGTCATCAGTACGCGAAATTCAGCGGCGACACTGCGCCCGAGGCCCGCCAGCGTGACCGACACCAGTATCAGGCTGGCCAGAAAGCAGAGCGCAATCCATGTTGCGGTGAGCAGCGTCGGCGCGCCGGCGACCAGCGGACAAAGCGCCAACAGCCCCACCGGGAGCAATACCTGATCAGGACGGGCGATTCGATCCATACCTGGCAGCCTGTGGATCATTTCAACGCCTCCAGCAACCGCTGATGAATCCCGCCGAAATTGCCGTTGCTCATGATCAGCACATGATCGCCGGGCCGGGCGATATCCACAATGGCGCCAATGATCTCGTCCACGTTCTCCGCGACCCGGCACGGTACCGGTCCACCTGCAACCGCCTTGCGGAGATCCCAGCTCAGTTTCGGTGGGTGCAGGATGAATGCGCGGTCCGCAGCCTTGAATGACGGTGCCAGGTCGTCGGCATGCACGCCGAGCTTCATGGTATTCGAGCGCGGTTCCATGACCGCAATGATTGGCGCGTTGCCGACGTGCCGCCGCAGGGACTCCAGCGTTGCCCGAATGGCTGTGGGGTGGTGGGCAAAGTCGTCGTAGACCGTGATGCCGCGCGGGCTCCCGATGCGCTGCAGGCGACGCTGGACGCCCCGGAACCGGTTCAACCCGGATCCCGCCGTGGACACCGGCACGCCGACGCTGTGCGCTGCCGCCGCCGCCGCAACTGCATTGTCCGCGTTGTGATGCCCCAGCAGGCTCCAGTTGATCCGCGCGATCCCGCCCTGCGGCTGGTGCTGGATTGAGAACACGGAATAATCCTCGGACTCCGGTGTTACCAACCAGTCGGATCGACCTGCCCCAAAACGCTCGACCGGCGTCCAGCACCCCATGTCCAGTACCTTGCCGATCTCCGCATCCGTCGCGCTGCAGATCACCGTTCCGGATTTTGGAATGGTGCGGATCAAGTGGTGAAATTCGCGCCTGATCGCGGCAAGATCGCTGAATATATCCGCATGATCGTACTCAATGTTGGTGATGACCAGTGTTTTGGGGCGGTAGTGCAGAAACTTTGCCCGTTTGTCGAAAAAAGCGCAGTCATACTCATCCGCTTCCACGACGAAATACTCCCCGCCCCCGAGCCTTGCGGAGACACCAAAGTCATGGGGCACAGCGCCGACGAGGAACCCCGGCCGCAACCCGGCGTACTCGAGGATCCACGCGAGCAGCGATGTTGTCGTGGACTTGCCGTGCGTGCCGGAAACCGCCAGCACATATTTGTCTGCCAGTACCTCCTCGCGCAACCACTGCGGCCCGGAAACATAGGGCAGCCCGGAATCCAGAACATACTCGACACAGGGGTTGCCCCGGGACAGGGCATTGCCGATGATCACCAGGTCGGGGCGCTCGTCGAAGCTTGCGGCGGAGTAGCCCTGGTAAATCCGGATACCGGCCTCCTGCAACTGCAGGCTCATGGGGGGATAGGCATCGGCATCCGTGCCGGTGACCGCGTGCCCGCGCCCCCTTGCCAGCAGCGCGATACCGCCCATGAACGAACCGCATACTCCCAGAATGTGAATCTTCACGTCGCCGCCTCCGGGACCAGATACTCGACTGCGGCGATGCTGGCAGCCACATAGGCCATCGCCACCAGCACTCCGGCCGGGAAAGACACGGACAGGGCGTGGCGCAGTATGTGCCCGCCGGCCAGCAGATTCCATGCGAACAGCACGAGCGTGCCAAGGGAGGCGGGCGCTGCGATCAGCGAATTTTCCATGTGCGTGATGACGATGAACGGCGGGATCGCCGCAGCGGTGAACAGCACGCCGATCCCGGTCAAGGCCGTCAACGTCTGCAGCCAGCGTGCGGTACGGCGGCGCAGCCACAGGACCGCGAGAACAAAGGCCGGGAGCACCGAGGCGTCCACTGCCGCCGCCCTGATCGCCGTCGCCCAGGACTCGGAGACCGCGGCCAGAACCGCGGTTACCGCAAGGTAAACGGCGAACGTCCCGATGAGCAGCGGATGGGACGCGGGAATATCCTGGGGACCGCGCCTGCCCAGCGCCAATTCCAGAAACGCGCGCACTATGATCCAGGCAGCGGACATCAGCGGGGCACGCGCCGGCACAGACTGCCGGTCAGCGGCGAATTCGCGCCGGATGTGCCGGCGCTTCGATGATCACCGCGCCGGCGAGGATTCCGCAACGGTGCAACCAGTTTTTGCCGGCAACAGCGGTTCCAGCTCTCCCAGCGCGCGCCGGTACACATCCCGTTTGAAATCGACGACCTCGACCGCAGGCTGCCAGAATTCTATCCAGCGCCAGTAGTCGAATTCCGGCCGCTGGCTGGTGTCCAGGCATAGTTTGCGTTCATCGGCTATCAGCCGCAGCAGGTACCATACCTGTTTCTGCCCGATGCAGACGGGGCGCGAGCCGGTGCGCACGAATCGTTGCGGAAGATCGTATCGAAGCCAGCCGCGGGTGCATCCGAGCACCTCGACGTCCTCCGGCAACAGTCCGATTTCCTCGCGTAGCTCGCGGAACATCGCTGATTCGACCTCCTCGTTGGGGCGGATACCCCCTTGGGGAAACTGCCATGCTTCCATGCCCGAACGCCTGCCCCAGAACAACTGCCCCGCGGCATTGCACAGCACGATTCCGACATTGGCGCGATAGCCGTCGCCGTCAATTATCGAGCCGCGCCGCAGCAACCGGCCGCGGCGTTCGTGGCTTCGGAATGGAAATGGCATCGCCTGACGCTACCCCGCAAACATTTGCTTGACGGCGTCGCGCTCTTCTTCGAGCTCGCGCCGCGTGGCATCCATGCGCTCGCGGCTGAATGCGTTCACATCCAGCCCGGCGACCGGTGTGTAATTTCCGCCATGGCAAGTCACCGGAAAGGAATACACCAGCCCTTCCGGGATGCCGTACGAGCCGTCGGAAGGAATGCCCATGCTGGTCCAGTCGCCGCTGCGCGTGCCATTGACCCAGTCGCGCATGTGTTCCAGGGCCGCGTTGGCGGCAGAGGCGGCACTGGAGGCGCCGCGCGCGGCGATTACTTCCGCGCCGCGCTTTGCGACCCGGGGAATATACTCATCCTTGTACCAGGCCGCATCCACCTGCTGCAGCGCCGGCCTCCCGGAAACGGTTGCATGATGCAGGTCCGGATATTGAGTCGTGGAATGGTTACCCCAGATACAGACGCGGCGCACATCCGCCGCGCCGGCGTTCGCCCTGGCGGCGAGCAGTGCTACTGCGCGATTGTGATCGAGCCGGGTCATTGCGGTGATCTGCCGCGGATTGATTCCCGGCGCGTTGCGACTGGTGATCAGGGCGTTGGTGTTGGCCGGATTTCCGACGACGATCACACGCACACCCCGTGCCGCGTGTTCGTCAAGCGCCCGGCCCTGAACACGGAAGATCTCGGCGTTGCCCAACAGTAGATCGCTGCGCTCCATGCCCGGCCCGCGCGGTTTGGCCCCCACGAGAAACGCGAAATCGGCGTCCTTGAACGCCGACTCGGCCTGGTCGCTGGTGGATACGTCCGCAAGCGTGGTAAATGCGCAATCGGCGAGCTCCATGACCACGCCCTGCAGTGCCTTCAGTGCCGGCGTTACTTCGAGAAGCTGGAGCCTGACCGGCTGGTCCGGGCCGAGGAAGTCCCCGGCTGCAAGACGAAACAGCAGGGCGTAGCCAATCTGGCCCGCGGCGCCGGTAACCGCAATACGAACTGGATTTTTCATGTGGGCGATTCCCGAATGAAGGCCGGGACTCCCCGGGTCGGCGGGGATATGCCGGATTAATGGGACTGTGATCCGGGTTAAGGATACAGTTCACGCAGAAGCCCCCGCAACAAGGCCGGTCCGCAACCGCCGGCGCGGCCCGGCTGAACATAATTGGGAGTGTCAACGGGAGGCACGTTAACTTAAAATCAAGGCAGGTTCAGCGGAGCCGGCGGGTGGAAAATCCGCCGGCCCGGGCAGGGCCGTTTTCCGGGGCCGGCCGGGGCTGAAACGTGCCGCGGCCGGGCGCGCGAAAAAAGGCCAGGCAGGGCTTTTACGGCAACTTGTTACTGAGATTTCACCATGAGCGAGCAAAACCCGTCATTCCTGTACAGCGGTAACGCGGCGTACCTGGAAGACCTTTACGAGCGGTTCCTCGCCGATCCGGCCGGCATTGAGCCTCAATGGAAGGAATATTTCGGCTCCCTGGTGGACGGGGCGCAGCGGCCGGATACGGCCCATTCGTTTGTCATCGGGGAGATGAAGACCCTGGCGCGCCGGGCGCACCCGGCCACCGTTTCGCCGGCCGACGCATCATCGTTTCAGAAACAGGTATCGGTGCTGCAGCTGATTAACGCCTATCGGTTCCGGGGCCACCAGCAGGCAGACCTGGACCCGCTGAAGCAATACCAGCGGCCCGCGGTCCCCGAACTTGACCCGGCATTCCACAATCTTACCGAGGCCGACCTCGACCAGGCCTTCAATCCCGGCTCCCTGGTGGCACCCAGGGAAATCACGTTGCGCGAAATACTTGCGCTGGTGCGCGCAACCTACTGCGGCACCATCGGCGCCGAGTACATGCACATCAACGAAACCGAACAGAAACGCTGGATTCAACATCGGCTGGAACAGTGCCGGTCCACACCCGATTTTCCGCGCGAGCAACGCCTGCGCATTCTTGAGCGCATCATTGCCGCGAACGCGCTGTGCGAGTACCTGCATACCAGATACGTCGGCCAGAAACGGTTCTCGCTGGAGGGCGGCGAGAGCCTCATTCCGTTGCTCGACGAAGCGGTGCAGAACGCCGGCGTGCACGGGGCGCGCGAGATCGTAATCGGCATGGCGCACCGCGGCCGGCTGAACGTGCTGGTCAACATCATCGGCAAGCTGCCGCACGAGCTGTTCGGCGAATTCGAGGGCAAGGGCAAGCCCGAATCATCCGCCGGGGATGTCAAATACCACCTCGGTTATTCCTCGGACATCAAGACGCCCGGCGGCGTCGTGCACCTGACGCTTGCATTCAATCCGTCGCATCTGGAGATCATCGGCCCGGTCGTGGAGGGATCGGTGCGCGCGCGCCAGGATCGCCGGCATGACAAATCCCGCAGCGAAGTGCTGCCGCTGCTGATTCATGGCGACGCGGCGTTTGCAGGCCAGGGCGTGGTGATGGAAACTTTCCAGTTGTCCCAGACGCGCGGCTACAGCACCGGCGGCACGATACACATCATCATCAATAATCAGATCGGATTTACCACGAGCGATCCCCTGGACTCGCGTTCCTCCCTGTATTGCACGGACGTCGCCAAGATGGTTCAGGCGCCGATCTTCCACGTCAACGGTGACGATCCGGAGGCGGTCGTGTTCGTCGCGAAGCTGGCGCTGGATTTCCGCATGGAGTTCAAAAAGGATGTCATCATAGACATGGTGTGTTTCCGCCGCCACGGACACAGTGAGGCCGACGAACCGGCGGCGACGCAGCCCAACATGTACCGCCACATCCGCGGGCACCCGGGGGTGCGTTCGCTGTACTCGGAGACGCTGCTGCGCGAAAAGCTGGTCACGCAGGACCAGCTCGCCGGCATTGCGAAGCAGTATCTGGATTCCCTGGACTCGAATCAGGGCGTGGCCGGTACACTCGCCACGAACGCGGACAACAAGTTCCTGATCAATTTCGCGCCGTATCGCGGCACGCGCTGGGATGCCGCGGCTGAAACGAACCTCGGCGCCGAAACGGTGCGCAGGCTGACCGAGCGCATTACCGCGCTGCCGGCGCACTTCAAGCTGCATTCGACCGTGGAGCGCATCGTGGAAAACCGGCGCCGGATGGGCGCCGGCGAGATGCCCATGGACTGGGGCTATGCGGAGACCATGGCGTACGCGGCGCTCCTGGATCAGGGAATGCCGGTGCGCATTTCCGGGCAGGACAGCGGCCGCGGGACGTTTTTCCACCGTCACGCCGTGATCCATAACCAGAACGACGGCGCAATGCATCTGCCGCTGCAGCACATCAAGCCGGACCAGCCGGCCTTTCTCGTGATCAATTCGACACTTTCCGAGGAGGCCGTGCTGGCTTTCGAGTACGGTTACAGCAGCGCCGAGCCGAACGCGCTGGTGATCTGGGAGGCGCAGTTCGGCGATTTCGCCAACGGCGCCCAGGTAGTTTTCGATCAGTTCATCAGCTCCTGTGAGGCCAAATGGGGGCGCTACTGCGGCCTTACCGTCCTGCTGCCCCATGGTTATGACGGCCAGGGTCCGGAGCACTCATCGGCGCGCCTGGAACGGTATCTGCAATTGTGCGCCGAGGAGAACATGCAGGTCTGCGTACCCAGCACGCCCGCGCAGATGTTTCACATGCTGCGGCGCCAGGCGCTGCGCCCCTACCGGAAGCCGTTGATCGTGATGAGTCCGAAAAGCCTGCTGCGGCACAAGCTGTCCACGTCCCCGGTGAGTGCACTGATCAGCGGCAAATTCGAAGTCGTCATTGACGAAGTGGACAAGCTGGATCGGGCCGGCGTGACCCGGCTGCTGTTCTGTGCCGGCAAGGTGTACTTTGATCTTCTGGAGGCGCGGCGCAAAAACAAGATAGGCAACATCGCCATCGCGCGCATCGAACAGCTGTTCCCCTTCCCCCAGAACGAAGTGAAAGCCATGATCAGTTCCTACCCAAGTCTGCGCGAGGTGGTGTGGGTGCAGGAAGAGCCCAAGAACCAGGGCAGCTGGTACTACATGCAATCGCGCGGGACGATGATCGGCTGCCTTGCCAGTCAACATACCTTCGGCTACGCGGGCCGGTTCTACTCCGCGTCGCCCGCCGTAGGCCATATGCCGCTGCATTTGCAGCAGCAGAAGCAACTGGTGGACGATGCCCTGGAACTCAACAAACTGGAAGTAACCACACACCTGCGGCGGGCCTGAACAGGCGGCGCTCGCCGGCGGGGGCAAGGTGGTAGCAGCGAAAGCAGGCCGCCTGCATCATGAGTTGACAATTTCAGGAGCGACAACGTGCTTGTCGATGTGAAAGTTCCTGTGCTTGCGGAATCCGTGGCCGAGGCCACGCTGATGGCATGGCACAAAAAGACCGGAGATGCAGTCAAGCGTGGCGACAGCCTGATTGACATTGAAACCGACAAGGTGACATTGGAAGTTGCTGCCCCCAATGACGGCGTCCTTTCGGAGATATTGAAGCCGGACGGCAGCAGCGTGCGCAGCGATGAGGTCATCGCGCGCATCGACAGCAAGGGTGCGGCCACAAGTGCGCAGCCGCCGCGGCCGATCGGCGCGGACGCCCCCGCTGCAAAGGCAGCGCCGGCCCCTCAGCCGGCGCCGCAGCAACAATCGTTGCCGGAAGTACCCGTGCCGGCGCAGGATCAACGGCTCAGCCCCGCGGTGCGCAGCCTGATCGAAGAGCACAAACTGGACCCCGCGCGCATCAAAGCGACCGGGCCGGGAGGCCGGATCACCAAGGAGGACGTGCTGGCGCACCTGGCGCGACCGGCGGCGACACCACCTGCGCCCCCGCCGGCACCGAAAGCGCCGGTTCCGGCGGCAAAACCCGCGGCCGAACGCCCTCCCGCTCCGCCGGTCACAGCGGCCCGCGCACCGGCACCGGCCCAGGCACCTCCCCCCGGCGTTGTGCCGGCAGCCGAACCGGTCAGGGCAACTCCCGCTGTGGCGGGCACCCGGCCGGAGCAACGCGTGGCGATGACCCGTCTGCGGCGTCGCACCGCGGAGCGCCTGCTCAGCGCGCAGCACGAGAACGCCATCCTGACCACATTCAACGAAGTGAACATGCAGCCGATAATGGATCTGCGCAATCGTTACAAGAAGGAGTTCGAGGAGACGCACGGCACCCGCCTCGGATTCATGTCCTTCTTCACCCGCGCCGCGGTGGAGTCGTTGAAGAAGTTTCCGATTATCAATGCCTCGGTGGACGGCGGCGACATTATCTACCACGGCTACTTCGACATCGGCATAGCAGTCAGTTCCCCGCGCGGGCTCGTCGTGCCGGTCATCCGGGATGCAGACTCGCTCTCGTTCGCCGAGGTTGAGGCCCGCATCCGTGATTATGGCGAAAAGGCACGGGACGGCAAACTGACGATCGAAGACCTGACCGGCGGCACGTTCACCATCACCAACGGCGGTGTGTTCGGCTCGCTGGTTTCGACTCCCATCCTCAATCCGCCGCAGAGCGCCATCCTCGGCATGCACAAGGTGCAGGATCGGCCGGTGGCGGAGAACGGCCAGGTCGTGATCCGGCCGATGATGTATCTCGCGCTTTCCTACGACCATCGCATCATTGACGGCCGTGACGCGGTCCAGTTCCTCGTGGCCATCAAGGAACGCATCGAGGATCCGAACCGCCTGCTGCTGCAGGTGTAACGTGGCCATATTCGCCGAACTCTGAAGGAAGCTGAGCATGGAACCCGCAAACCGGAAATTTGACGTGGTGGTCATCGGCGGCGGGCCCGGAGGCTATGTGGCGGCGATCCGCTGCGCGCAACTGGGTCTTTCCACCGCCTGCATAGAGGGCTGGCTGAATGAATCCGGAAAACCGGCCCTGGGCGGCACGTGCCTGAATGTGGGGTGCATCCCCTCCAAGGCGCTGCTGGATTCGTCCCATCACTACTCGTTCATCCGGCACGAGGCCGCGGAGCACGGGATCAACGCGCCGGGCGCCACCGTGGACGTCAACCGCATGCTGGCGCGCAAGAACCGGATCGTGCAGGGATTCACGCAGGGGGTTGCCGGGCTGCTGCGCAAGAACAAGGTCGAGTGGTTGCAAGGATTCGGAAAGCTGCTTCCGGACCGGCAGGTTGAAGTGACCCCGGTCGCGCAGGAGTCCACGCAGCCCTACACGGTTGCGGCTGCCCACATCATCATCGCCACCGGGTCCGTGCCGGCGCGCATTCCGCCGGCGCCGGTGGACAATGAACTCATCGTGGATTCCACCGGCGCGCTTGCCTTCACCGACGTGCCGAGGCGCCTCGGCATCATCGGTGCCGGCGTCATCGGGCTGGAACTGGGCAGCGTGTGGAACCGGCTTGGTTCGAAGGTTGTGGTCCTGGAGGCCCTCACGGAATTTCTGCCCACTGCGGATCGGCAGATCGCCGGCGAGGCGGAGAAGATCCTGCGCAATCAGGGGCTCGATATCCGGCTCGGCGCCAAGGTCACCGGGACGGCCTCCAACAACCGCGAAGTCACCGTGAATTTGGAAAGCCCCGAAGGCAAACAGCAATTGGCCGTGGACAGACTGATCGTGGCGGTGGGGCGGCGTCCCAACACGGCCCGGCTCGGTGCGGCCGACGTTGGCCTCAAACTGGACGAATCCGGGTTCGTAGACGTGGATGACAACTGCCGGACAAATCTGCCGGGTGTGTTCGCCATCGGCGACGTCGTACGCGGTCCGATGCTGGCGCACAAGGCCTCCGAAGAGGGGATCGCCGTGGCGGAGCGCATCGCCGGCAGACACGGCCACATGAACTACGGCAACATCCCCTGGGTCATCTATACCTGGCCTGAAATTGCCTGGGCCGGCCGCACCGAACAGGAGCTCAAGGCCGCCGGGGTGGAATACCGCGCAGGGGCCTTTCCATTTGCCGCCAGTGGCCGCGCCAAGGCCATGGGCGAGACAGGCGGCCAGGTCAAGATCCTCAGCGACAGCAATACCGATCGCATTCTGGGCGTGCATATCCTGGGACCCAACGCTTCCGAACTGATCGCCGAGGCCGTGCTGGCCATGGAATTTGAAGGCAGCGCGGAGGACATTGCGCTGACCATTCACGCGCATCCAACCCTGGCGGAGGCAATGCACGAGGCCGCACTGGGCGTGGACCACCGCAGTCTTCATATCTGACCCGCGGCCTCCCGGGCCGGCCGGCTCCCGGCCCGGCCCATCTGATGATAGTCACCCTTCGCCGAGTTTGTTACCATCCCGCGCGATTTGTGCAGTGCAGCGAAACGCCTTAATGCGGTTCCTGGCTGAACAGGAATTTCCAATGTGAACGGAGGAACGTGATGGGCACGGAGGTAGTCATAGTCGCCGCGGTTAGAACCGCCATCGGGAGCTTCGGCGGCGCATTTTCCGAGGTCCCCGCGCACCTGTTGGGGGCTCGCGCCATCGAAGGCGTCCTCAAGCGCAGCGGCTGCAAACCGGAATGGGTCAACGAAGTCATCATGGGACAGGTGCTCACGGCGGGGTGCGGGCAGAACCCGGCCCGGCAGGCCGCGATGGCTGCAGGGATCCCGAACGATGTCCCGAGCATGACAATCAACAAGGTGTGCGGCAGCGGTCTGAAAGCCGTGCACCTGGCCGCGCAGGCGATTGCCTGTGGCGACGCGGAGATCGTCGTCGCCGGCGGGCAGGAGAACATGAGCCTGTCGGCCCATGTACTGCCGCGCTCGCGCACGGGGCAGCGCATGGGTGACTGGTCGTTACGGGACTCGATGATAGTTGACGGTCTTTGGGACGCATTCAATGACTGTCACATGGGCATCACCGCCGAAAATATCGTGAAGAAGTACGGCATCGCGCGCGCGGATCAGGACGAGTTCGCCGCTGCCTCGCAACAAAAAACCGAAGCCGCCCGGCAGGACAACCGGTTTGCTGACGAGATAGTGCCGGTGGAAATTCCGCGCAAGAAAGGCGATCCCGTCATTGTCGATCAGGACGAGTTTCCCCGCGCCGGCGTGACCGCAGCCGGCCTTTCAACGATGCGCCCGGCGTTTGCGAAGGATGGCACCGTAACCGCCGCCAATGCCTCCGGCATCAATGACGGCGCGGCGGCGGTGCTGGTCACATCGATTGCCAAGGCAAGGGAACTGGGCGTGACGCCGCTGGCGGCGATCAGGGCCGGCGCCAGCGCCGCCGTTGATCCCGCAATCATGGGTACCGGCCCGATACCCGCCGTGCGACGCTGCCTGGAGCGCGCGGGCTGGAAGATTTCCGACCTTGATCTCATCGAGGCCAACGAGGCGTTCGCCGCCCAGGCCATATCGGTAAACCGGGAGCTGGGCTGGGACATCGCGAAGGTCAATGTAAACGGCGGTGCAATTGCACTCGGTCATCCCATCGGCGCATCCGGCTGCAGGATACTCGTCACGTTGCTGTACGAGATGCAGCGCCGGAAGGTTCGCCGCGGTCTGGCCGCACTCTGCATCGGCGGCGGCCAGGGTGTGGCGCTGGCCGTGGAACGCGGCTGATCCGGACACTCCCGGCTCCCTGATGCACACCGCCACAGACTTGAGACCCGGTGACGCGCCATGGTGCGCAAGAGAATAATCAAGAAATATCCCAACCGGCGTCTGTACGACACCGAGGTCAGCAGGTACATCACCATCGAGGATGTGCGTCGCCTGGTGGTTGACGGCGTTGATTTCTGTGTCAAGGACGTCAAGACGGACGAGGACCTGACCCGATCCATTCTGCTGCAGATCATCGCGGAGCAGGAACACGATGGGGAGCCGCTGTTCTCGACCCGGACGCTCACCCAGTTGATCCGGTTCTACGGCAACGCCTACCAGGCCGCCTTCGCGGATTATTTGCAGCAGAGCCTGGAGATTTTTTCGGCCCAGCAACAGGAGTTTCAGCAGCGCCTTCAGAAGACCGCTGCATCAAATCCGCTGGCAGCCATGACGGAACTGACCCAGCGCAATCTCGATCTGTGGCGGCAGGTGCAGGACAACTTTTTCAAATCTGCGGGCCTGGGCGCGCAGCGCAAGGACGGAACGCAGGACTGAAAGGGTGTGCCGCGGGACCGGCGCCCGCATCAGCCTGCAGCGCCTCCGCAACCGTACGCCTCCGCGACGCGGAAACGCTATGCGCTGTTGGAAAGTCCCAGTATGCTCTCGTCGCCGGAATCGAGGATCTGCCTGGCGGCGTCATTGCGCAATCCGGAGATGTGGGCCAGATAACCGTCGCTGACATCGCCGGTGACGTATTCTCCGGTAAAACATGACGTATCGAATCTTGTGATCTTGCGGTTGCCCGCCCGCGCGGCCTCCACCAGGTCCGCGACGTCCTGGTAGATCAGCCAGTCCGCGCCGATCAGCGCCGCCACTTCCTCCTCGGTACGGTTCCAGGCGATCAGTTCCTCCTGCGTGGGGATGTCGATGCCGTAGACATTTGGAAAACGCACCGGCGGCGCGGCGGAGGCGAAGTACACCTTGCGGGCGCCGGCCTCCCGGGCCAACTGGATGATCTCCCGTGAGGTCGTGCCACGGACGATGGAGTCGTCCACAAGCAGGACCACCTTGTTCTTGAATTCCAGGTTGATGGCGTTCAGCTTCTGGCGCACGGATTTCCTGCGCACATTCTGCCCCGGCATGATGAACGTACGCGGGATGTAGCGATTCTTCACGAACCCCTCGCGGTACTTCACCCCCAACTTGTGCGCCAACGGCAGCGCCGACGTGCGCCCGGTGTCCGGGATCGGAATCACGACGTCTATGTCGTGATCCGGGCGCAGCCTCTGAATCTTGCGGGCAAGCGCCTTGCCCATCCGCAGCCGCGACTTGTATACCGATATGTCGTCAATGATGGAGTCGGGCCGGGCCAGATAGACGTACTCGAAGATGCACGGCGAATACTGGGCCCGCTCCGCGCACTGCTGTGCATGCAGTTCCCCGCCGGCGGACAGAAACACCGCTTCTCCGGGATGAATATCGCGCAGCAACGAGAAGCCAAGCGCGTGCACGGCAACGCTTTCCGAGGCAATCATGTACTCCTTGCCGATGTCGGTCGTGCGTTCGCCGAATACCGCGGGCCGGATCCCGTGCGGATCGCGGAATCCGACGATGCCCACACCGGTAATCATTGCCACGGCCGCGTACCCGCCGCTGCATCGGGCATGTACCCGCGAGACCGCCGCAAAAATGTCCGACGGACGCAGATTGCGCCGCTGCTTTTTCGCTTCCTGCAATTCGTGGGCAAACACGTTCAGCAGCACCTCGGAGTCGGAATCCGTGTTGAGGTGTCGCAGATCCTGCGTCGCCAGGTCCTCATGCAGAGTATCGGTGTTGATCAGGTTGCCGTTATGGGCCAGGGCGATCCCGTAGGGGGAATTCACGTAAAAAGGCTGCGCCTCGGCCGACGATGAACAGCCGGCGGTTGGATAGCGAACGTGCCCGATGCCCAGGTTGCCGCGCAGATTCAGCATGTGCCGGGTATGGAAGACATCGCGCACCATGCCATTGTTCTTGCGCAGGTAAAGTCGTTCACCGTCGCTGGTGACGATGCCGGCGGCGTCCTGGCCGCGATGCTGCAGGATGGTCAGTCCGTCATATAACGCCTGATTGACCGGGCTCCTGCCGACAATACCGATGATTCCACACACGCCAGTCACCCTCCCCGGTCGGTATGCGCTGCGTCTTTCGCCGGGCCTGTGTCCCGCTGCCCGGAATAGCTGTGGTGCTTCACGACATCCTGCGGCAGAAACCGCTCCGCCCACATGGACATGTGAACGAACGGCGGCAGCAGAATTGACTCACCCCATTGGGGCTTGCCCGGCAGCGCCGTAAAGCCAGCCAGAAAAACCACGACGCCAATGATAGCTCCGCCCAGACCGAACCCAAAGCAGAAACCGAGGATCCGGTCCGCCGCGGTCAACCCGGCGCGTCCCAGCAATTTCAAAATCGCATACCCCACCGCGGACAGGATCATCAAACTGAGCAGAAACACGCCTGCGTACGCAAGCGCGTCGCGTGCCAATGGCGAACCCACGTACGGCTCCAGCAACGGGGCGAAGTGCGCGCCGAACTTGACGGCAAATCCGACCGCCAGCAACCATGCCGAAATGGAAAACACGATATTGAGAAAGCCATAAGCGGCCCCGACTATGGCGGGCAGCAGAATTGCCAGCAGAATCAGGATGTCAATGGCGTTCACTGTCAGTCACCGCGCACGAAATCGGAACCGGCGTCCCGGCAGGCTTGTGGGCTCCATTGACGGTCTCTGAGCCGGATACTTACGGATACGGAACGACGATCCCGTCCAGGTCCATGTTGGCCTGCAACCGGTCGCGTACGGCCTGGGCGCTGGTTCGTCGCAACTCAGGGCCGACCCGCACGCGAAATATCCTTGTGTCGTCCTGTTGCAGGGGCTCGACAAAGGCCGCGTATCCTGCCTGTCGCAGTCTCCGGTTGAGCGACTCCGCGTTTTCCGCGCTGGAAAAGCTGCCCAACTGGACGACCCAGGCGGATGCGCCCGGAGGCGACGCCTCGTTTTTCCCGGTCGGAGGTGTGCGCTCCGCGGGAGCCGGCCGGGGGCGCAGCTCCGCTGCGGGGCCCTGCCTGGCGGTTTCCGCCGGCGGCGCCGCGCCCGTATCCCGAACCGGAGCTGCCGGTTTTGGGGATACGTCGGGCCGGGTGGCCTGTTCCACGACGGATGATTCGGGTCCGGTTTCACTTGTCTGCGGCGCAGCGGGCTCCGCCGGAACCCCGGAAAGCGGCGCGCCTGACGGCGCAAGCGGAATTACCCGCGATTCGAACTCGCTCTCGGGTTTTGCGGGAATATTGGTGCCGTTGATGCCGGTTTCCGGTTGCACGGAATCGTCCAGAACCATCGGAATGAAGATGACCGCCAGCATGACCAGCACGGCGGCGCCCACCAGCCGTTCCTTACGTTGCCTTTCCATTCACGGACCCTCCCGGCTGCAATCGGAATATGTGCTGAACCAGCCCGTCCGCGGCCTGTCAGGACGCAACTCTGCCGAAGTCATCGGGCGGCGCCCGGACAAAGCGCTGACATTGCCAGGCCCACGGTAATAAACGACCCGGCCACGACCACGCAGTCGCCGGCTGTGGACGCAGACAGCGCGGCGCCCAGCGCCGCAGGCACGTCGTCAAAAGCGGTACCCGGCGCACGGCTCGTGGACCGCACGACGCGCAGCAGTTCATCTCCGGCAAAACCGCGATCGCCGGTCAGGGTCGCCAAGTACCACTCGCTCGCGGCCGGTGCCAGCGCAGCGATAAACGCCGCATGATTCTTGTCCCGGAGCATTCCCAGCACAATGCGCGTCGCAGCCGCACAGGGCGTTTGCCCGAGATTTTCCGCGAGTGCCCGCGCCGCCTGCGGATTGTGCGCGACATCCAGAATCACGGGCACCGTACCCGGAACGATCTGAAAACGCCCCGGGATCGAGAACTCCTCGAGACCCGCGTGAATAGCAGCTTCCGACACCGGGCACTCGGCGGCGATGGCGTCCAGCATCATCAGTACGCCCGCGGCATTCTGGATCTGGTACCGGTGTCGCCCTGCCGGACGCGGAAGATTGCGCCAGGCGCGCTCCCGGCCGAGCCAATCCCACCGCCCGCCCCGGACGGTGAATCGGAAATCCCGTCCTGACTGGTACAGGAACGCGCCAATCGCGCCAGCGTGCGCGGCGATGCTTGCGGGAGGTTCCGGATCCGCGCACACCGCGGGGCGGCCCGGACGGCATATCCCCGCCTTTTCCATGCCGATGCTTTCCCGGTCCCCGCCCAACCACAGTTCATGATCGAGGTCCACCGTGGTTATCAACGCGGCGTCCGCATCGAGAACATTGACTGCGTCAAGCCTGCCGCCCAGTCCCACTTCCATCACCGCCATG
>JACORW010000110.1 GCA_016179185.1 Gammaproteobacteria bacterium
CGGCGCTCCTCCAGCACGATGCGCCAGCGGCGCAGATCGGCCTCGGAAACCGCACGCTGCCCCGCGTAGTCCAGCATGTTGCTGCGGCCTTTGAGAAACATCCAGCCGTCCTTGCCGACCAGCACCTTCGCGGTGGGTGAGGTACCCAACACTCCATACTTCAGCCGCGCGTTGAACCGGATCAGGAGATTCCGCATGCCGAAATTGTCAAGGACATAATGATCAAATGCGGCCGGAATCCCCACATAGTCCGACAGCGAAGCCGGCAGCGGCGGAATCTTCGCGAGCATGCGGTTTTCTTCGAGGTCGGCGCCGACGATCCCGGGTCTGCCCAGAAAAAGCAACGGGATGGACAGGGACACCAGCAACATCGCGGGCGCAACACTCCTGACGGCAAGGATCGAATTCTGCGGGAACCGGTTCATTCAAAAACGGAAATAGATGAATGCCTTGTGGGATTCGGCCGCGACGATTATCAGGGAGGCAAGCAAAATCAGCCCCAGTCCCGCCACCGTGGATGTAACCAGCGCCGGGACGGCCCGGGCATAGGCCCCGTCCCGGAGCGCGCGCCGGCAAAAAAGAACAACCTTCCTTTCGACCAGCCCGGGCAACCAGTTCACGGAGAACACCAGGCCCGCGACAAACACCAGCAGCAGGTAATTCGAGGCAAAATTCTGGACGGCATAAATGCCCGTGGCATTCCAGGCGCCTGCGACCATCGCACGCAGGTAATCGAAGCTGTAGTCCAGCGTTGGCGACCGGAAGAACACCCAGCCGATCTGCACCACCAGCAGCAGATAGAAATGCCGGAAAATCCGATGCACTCCCAGCAGGGCCTGTTCCAGGCCAAGGCGCTCCAGCAGCATGAATACACCGTGCAACATTCCCCAGAAAATGAAATTCCAGGCGGCCCCGTGCCAGAGCCCGGTCAGGAAGAACACAATCACCAGGTTGATGTAGGTGCGGCGCGTGCTGATCTTGTTGCCTCCCAGGGGAATGTAAAGATAGTCCCGAAACCAGCGCGACAGGGTCATGTGCCAGCGCCGCCAGAATTCGCGCAGAGACGTGGACTCATAGGGATGCCTGAAGTTCTCCGGGAACCGGAATCCCAGCGTCCGTCCCAGCCCGATACCCATGTCGGAGTACCCGGAAAAATCGTAGTAGATCTGGAGACCGAAACAGACGGCTCCAAACCACGCCGTCGCAACCGAAAGCTCCGCGCCCGGGATCCGGAAGATCGCATCCACCGGGCCGGAGAGCGGATCCGCGATCAGGACCTTCTTTGCCAGTCCGATGATGAACCGCTGGCTGCCCGCGGAGATGTCCCGAAGCGTCACGCTCCGCTGATGGATGCGGCGCGCCACTTCCCTGAACCGCACGATCGGTCCCGCCACGAGCTGCGGGAACATCGAGATATAAACCGCCACGTTGAGGAAGTTGCGCTCGACCTTCGCCTGGCCCCAGTAGATATCCACGATATAGGTCAGCGACTGAAACACGAAAAAGGAAATGCCCAGCGGCAGGTGCGGCGAAGACACCGGCAGCGCGCCCAGGCCCGCCAATCCCAGCGCGTGATTGATTGACGTGAAGACGAATCCTACATATTTGAAGTAGAAGAGAACGCCGATGTTGAACATGATCGCCAGCGCCAGCCAGAACCGGCGCCGCGCCGCCGCGTGCCCATCCATGGCGAGGCCGAACAGGTAATTCCCCGTTATCACGCTCAACATCAACAGGATGAATACCGGCTCGCCCCAGGTGTAGAAGATCAGGCTTGCGGCCAGCAGCACACTGTTTTTCCAGGGGCTGATCACGTACAGGATCATCGCCACCGGCAGGAACAGGAACAGAAACGTCGGGGAACTGAAAACCACTGCCTGTCTCCGCCCCGCCGTCAGCCCGCCGGAACCGGCGCCGCCCGGCCCTTCACCTGGCGCACATACTCGCGCAGCACGTCGTCGGTCGCCCCCAGCGCGCGGGTCGTGCCGTTCTCGAGCCAGACCACCCGATCGCACATCTCGCCGATCATTTCCAGATTGTGGGACACCAGCACCGCCGTCCGGTTCGAAAGGATCTTGCCGCGCATTGCCGTGGTGGACTTCGCACGGAACTGCGCGTCACCGACACCCAGGACCTCGTCGATCAACAGCACGTCCGGATCCGCATGAAAGGAGATCGCGAATCCGAGCCTGGCTTTCATGCCCAGCGAGTAGGTCTTCACCGGGTAGTCAATCACCTCGTCCAGTTCCGAAAACGCGACTATCTCGTCCAGTTTCCCCGAAATTTCAGCGCGGCCCATGCCGAGCAGCATGCCGCTGAGAAAGATGTTTTCGCGCCCCGTCAGGTACGACAGGAACCCGACCTGCAGCGCCAGCAGCGACACGGAATAGCCGCCGTAATTTTTCAGCACGCCCGAATCCGGATTGATGATCCCGGCCATGACCCTGAGAACGGTGCTCTTTCCCACGCCGTTCCTGCCGATGACGCCCAGGGTTTCGCCGTGCCGGACATCGAGACTGACATCCCGGACGGCCCAGATTTTCTGCTGGTCAAACAATCCCCGCCGGCGGGAAAAACACACGCCGACGTTGCTCATGGTCAATACCGGCTGCCCGGGAACGGGAACGCTCATCGGTTTATGATCTTCGGGTAGACACGGTCGAATCGCGCGAGAATCGCGGCACCGGCCGCCATGGAGAGCGCGGCCGCCGCCAGCACGATCAGGAGTCCGGACGTCTCGGGCAACGTGTCGCGCAGCAGGACCGATCGATACGCATCTATGACCACCGCCATGGGATTGAATCCGAGCACCTGCCGGGCTGTGTCCGGCATCTTGTTGATGTCGAAAAATATCCCGGACATGAAAAACAGCATCATCAGCGCGTTGTCGAGCAGCAGCCTGAGATCCTGCGCAAACGGCACCAGCGAGGCAACCAGCACCGCAGCGCCGGCAATCAGCAGGAACTCCATGACCAGCAGGACCGGGATGAACAACCAGGTGGCCGTCGGCGACTTGCCGAACGGCACGACCAGCAGGACGAGCAGCAACAACATGATGACCGATGACTTGACCGTGTTTGATACCACCGTCACCAGCGGCAACACGATCTTCGGCAGGTAGACCTGCTGGATCAGTCCGGCATTCTTGCCGAGGGAACCAGCCGATGCGGATACCGTGCTGCCGAACCACTTCCAGGCCACCATGCCGCACATCAGGAACGGCACGAAATCCTCGCCGCCCGAGCGAAAACCGATTTCAAAGATCAGGTAAAACACGCCCATGTACAGCACCGGTTCCAGAAACCACCACAGAAACCCCAGGTAGGCCCGGGTCGCCTCGGCCCTGAGTTCCGCGTACGCCTTGAACAGCACCAGTTGCAGGTAATGCGGAATGCGCGTCATCGGAAACATTCCGCGGCCGCCAGGATTGTGCCACGCGCATCTTTCTCAGAAAGCTGCGGCGGCGCGCCATTGACCAGCGGCCAGGGGATGCCGACGTCGCGATCATTCCAGAGGATGGTTCGTTCCAGGTCCGGCGCGTAAAAGTCCGTGCATTTGTACGCAAGCACCGCCGATTCGCTCAACACGTAGAATCCATGGGCAAATCCCTCCGGGATCCACAGCAGGTCATGGCCTGCGGCCGTCAGGTTCATGCCCACCCACTTGCCGAAGAACGGAGACGACCGGCGCAAATCCACGGCAACGTCGAATATCTCGCCTTCGGTCACGCGGATGAGCTTCCCCTGCGGCCGGGAGATCTGGTAGTGCAGTCCCCGCAGAATGCCCTGCCGCGACCTGCTTTCATTGTCCTGCACGAAGTCCGCCGCAATGCCGCGCCGGGCGAACTCGCGCCGGTTCCAGACTTCCTTGAAGTATCCGCGCGCATCCCCGTGCACGTCCGGCTTTATCAGGATCACATCCGGGATGGACGTGCTAATCCATTCCATGGTCATCGGTGTCCTCGCACAGCCGCTCCAGGTAACGCCCGTACTCGCTCTTGCTCAGCCGGCCGGCCAGCCGCGACAGCTGTTCCCGGTCTATGAAATTCATCCGATAGGCAATCTCTTCCGGGCAGGCGATCTTCAGTCCCTGGCGCCGCTCGATGGTCTCGATGAAATGCGCCGCCGACAAAAGGCTCTCATGGGTTCCCGTGTCCAGCCACGCGGTTCCGCGGCCCAGCACCTCGACCCGAAGCGCGTTCCGCGCAAGATACGCGGAATTGACGTCCGTGATCTCGAGCTCGCCGCGTGCCGAAGGCCGTATGCTCCTGGCAATCCCGACCACGTCGCGATCATAGAAATACAGGCCGGGGACCGCGTACCTGGAGCGCGGCTGCGCCGGCTTCTCCACAATCGAGATCACCCTGCCTTCGCCGTCGAATTCCACGACACCGTAGGCGCCGGGATTCTCCACGCGATAGCCGAATATCGTGGCGCCGGTTTCCCGCGCCGCCGCGGTCCGCAGGGTCTCCGCCAGGTTATGGCCGTAGAAAAGATTGTCGCCGAGGATCAGCGCGCTCGGGTGTCCGCCGAGGAACCGCTCGCCGATCAGAAAGGCCTGCGCCAGGCCGTCCGGCGACGGCTGCTCGGCATAGGAGATGCTGATCCCCCATTCCCTGCCGTCGCCCAGCAGACGCGTGAAATGCGGCACATCGTGCGGCGTCGAAATCAGCAGGATCTCCCTGATCCCCGCCAGCATCAGCGTGGTCAGCGGATAGTAAATCATCGGCTTGTCGTAGATCGGCATCAACTGCTTGCTGACCGCGAGCGTCAGCGGATACAGGCGCGTTCCCGCCCCGCCCGCCAGAATGATTCCCTTGCGCATGTCGTTGCCTCCCGGGAGGTTCACTTGCCTGTCCGGCCCAGTCCCAGTATCGCGGGGACCCACACCCGCGCCGCGCCAAAACGCTTCGTTGCCAGATCACACATGCTGCGCGATGCGGACAGACTGGTGATGATGGCCCCGTCTGCCGCGCCGATTTCCTCCGCGTTCCGCCAGACAACCAGGCTGAGAAACCTTCCCTGGGTGCAGTCCGGATCGAAAATGCCGATCACCTGCAACGGATACTCCCGCACCCGCAGCATGGCAATTTCCGCCAGCTCCGATACGCCGAACAGCACCAGTCTCCTGGATCCCGCCCGGCTACAGGTGTCCAGCACATCCCTCAGGGACGAGCCGGCCGCGCGGTAGAACTGGAACGACTGGCGCAGGTATTCCCCGGTGAGCCTGCTTTTCTCCGCGAAGCCCTTGGGGGTGAGGTAATAAAGGTAGCGGTTGGCGGGGGCCTGCGACACCTTGACCCAGCCCTTGCGCACGCAGCGTTTCAGGTAGGAATTGGCGAGCCCGAGCGCCACCCCCAGCCGGTCCGCGAGGCGTCGTTGCGTCACATCGCTGCGCTGCTCGATGGCCTGCAGCAACTCCAGCGTCAATGCCTCTTCCCGCTCCCCTGTGTTCATACTGTGAACAGTATAACGCGCCTTGTTCAAATAATGAACAAGTGCGCATTGAAGCGGGGCGGGCAGTGTCCGGTCAACGTTCCAGGTAATCACGGCTGCGCAGAAACTCAATGATCTGCACGACGCACTCCTCCACCGGCTTGCTTCCGGTTACGACATCCAGCTCCGGCATCTCGGGCGCCTCATAGGGGGAACTGATGCCGGTGAATTCGGGGATCTGGCCGGCGCGGGCCTTCTTGTACAGCCCTTTCGGGTCACGGGCCTCGCATACGTCCAGCCCGGCGTTGCAGTAGATCTCGATGAAATCCCCCGGCGCCACGAGGCCGCGCGCCAGCGCCCGGTCCTTGCGGAACGGCGAAATGAACGCCGTCATCACGATCAGGCCCGCGTCCAGCATCAATTTTGCCAGCTCGCCGATGCGCCGGATGTTCTCGGTGCGATCCGCGTCGGTGAAACCCAGATCCTTGCACAGCCCCTTGCGCACATTGTCGCCGTCCAGCACGAACGTGCGCGCGCCGCGCCGGTGCAGTTCGTCCTCCAGCGCGTGCGCCAGCGTGGACTTGCCCGCCCCGGACAGTCCCGTGAACCACAGGATGACGCTGCGGTGCCGGTTCTGCCGCTCGCGATCGGCGCGAAACACGGTCGGCTCATGCCAGTGGGTGTGCTGGTTGGTAAATTTCTCCTGTTGCATGATCTGCTGACTCCCTGAACAAGAAACAATGGGGTCGAAACAATGGGGTCTGACCCCGTGCGGGGTCAGACCCCTGATTTCATTTCCGGCCGACGCAATGATAGTCGAAACCCGCGGCGCGCATTGTCTCCGGCGCGTAGACGTTGCGCAAATCCAGAAACACGCGGCCGCGCATGCACGCGCGGAGCCGTGCCAGGTCCAGGCCGCGATAGACGTTCCATTCCGTCAGCAGCACCACGGCATCGGCGCCCGCGCATGTGCCGTAGACCTCTTCGCTGAATTCAATGCCGGGTGGCAGCAGCGCGCGCGCCTCCCGTATTCCCTGCGGATCGTGGGCGCGAATGACCGCCCCGCCCTGCAACAACTGCGGCAGGATGGTCAGCGACGGTGCCTCGCGCATGTCGTCGGTCTCGGGCTTGAATGTGAGGCCGAGGACTGCCAGCACCTTGCCGGCCTCGCTGCCGCCCAGCGCCATGCGGATCTTGCCGACCATCGCCGCCTTGTGCGCCTCGTTGGTTTCAATCACCGCGGACACGATTCGGCCCGGCACGCCGTGCTCCTGGGCGGTGCGCACCAGCGCGCGCGTATCCTTCGGGAAGCAGGAGCCGCCGAAGCCCGGCCCCGGATGCAGAAACTTGCGCCCGATGCGGCCGTCGAGCCCCATGCCCTTCGCGACCGCGTGCACGTCCGCCCCCACTGCCTCGCACAATGCGGCCATTTCATTGATGAAACTGATCTTCGTCGCCAGGAACGCATTGGCCGCATATTTGATCAGTTCCGCGCTCTCCAGATCGGTCGCGACCATGGGCGTCTCGATGAGGTTCAGCGGGCGGTACAGTTCACGCAAGACTTGTTCGGCACGCGCGCTGTCCACGCCGATGACGACCCGATCCGGGCGCATGAAGTCGGAAACGGCGGCGCCCTCGCGCAGAAACTCCGGATTCGAGGCCATGTGGAAGTCCGCTCCCGGATTCACCTCGCGAATGATGCGCGCCACCGCCCGCGCCGTGCCCACCGGCACCGTGGACTTGTCCACAACGACCGCACCGGGCTTCAGGTGCGGCGCAATGTCCCGCGCCGCCTGGTGAACGTAGCTCAGATCGGCATAGCCGTCGCCACGCCTTGAAGGAGTACCGACGGCAATGAACACCAGGTCGCTGTCGCGCACGGAGTCGTAGCCGGTGGCAAAATGCAGTCTGCCGCCCGCGAGATTGCGCTGGACGATTTCCGGCAACCCGGGTTCATAGATCGGGATTTCGCCGCGCCGCAGGCTCGCAACCCGCGCGGCATCGGTGTCCACGCAGGTCACCTGCGCGCCGAATTCCGCGAAGCAGGCCCCGGAGACAAGGCCCACATAACCCGCACCGATCATTGTGACGTTCATCAGTAAGATCCCGTATTCATTCTGTACTCTTGCCTTCGGCTGTGGGTGGCTGGTGACTGGTGGCTAGTGTTTTCTTGCCAGCCACTAGACACCAGCCACTCATCACAATCTCATCAGCTCGACGTTCCCGGGACATTGCGCCCGATCCAGGATATGCCGGATGTCATACACGATGCCGCCCTCCGGCAGCAGCAGGCGCCGCAGCAGGTCCCAGCCCGAGTCGCGGTAGGCGCGATGGGCGACTGCGACGACGACGGCATGGGCCGGGAGCACGCCGTTCTCATCGGCAATGTGGATCCCGTATTCGCGCTCGCACTGTTGCCGGTCGGACAATGGATCCAGCACCTGCACCTGGCAGCCGGAGCGTCGCAGTTCATCAATCAGCGCCGCGACGCCGGTGTTGCGCGTATCCGGGATGTCCTCCTTGAACGTGAATCCCAATATGGTCACGCGCGCCTGCCGCGGCGGCCGGCCGCGGCGCTCCAGCGCCGCAATCACCTGCGCTGCCACAAACGGGCCCATGCCGTCATTGATGCTGCGCCCGGCGAGGATCACGCGCGGCGTATGCCCGACGGCCTCGGCCTTGTGCGTCAGATAGTAGGGATCGACGCCGATGCAATGGCCGCCCACCAGTCCCGGCTGAAACGGCAGGAAATTCCATTTGGTCGCGGCGGCGCGGATCACGTCGCCGGTATCCAGGTCGAGCCGGCGGCAGATCATGGCCAGTTCGTTCATCAATGCGATGTTGAGATCGCGCTGGGTATTCTCGATGACCTTGGCCGCTTCCGCCACGCGGATGGACGGCGCGCGATACACGCCGGCCGTGACCACGGCGCCGTAGACCCGCGCCACGATCTCCACCGCGCCGGCGTCGGATGCCGATACCACCTTGGTAATGGCCTGGAGCGTATGCTGCCGATCGCCGGGGTTGATGCGTTCCGGCGAATAGCCGACCTTGAAGTCGCGGCCGCAGCGCAGCCCGGAATGCCGTTCCAGCAGCGGCACACACACCTCCTCCGTTGCGCCGGGAAATACCGTGGATTCGAACACCACCAGATCGCCGGGCTTCAGTACCGAACCCACCGAACCCGCGGCGGCGGTCAACGGGCCCAGATCGGGGCGGCGCTGCCCATCCACCGGCGTCGGCACCGCGACGATGTGAAAATCCGCGGCGCGAAGATCGGCGGTGTTGGTGGTGAAATGAACATCGGCGGCGCGCAATTCTTCCGCGCCCGCCGCGCGCGTGCGATCGACGCCGGCACGCAACTCGGCGATGCGCTCCGGACTGATGTCGAAGCCGATGACGCGTCCGAGGCGGCCGAACGCCACGGCCACCGGCAGACCAACATAGCCCAGGCCGGTCACCGAAATTTTTCGTCCGTGGTCCGCGTTCATGTGCCGTAATATTCCCGGTACCAGTCCACGAAGCGCCGGATACCCACCTCCACCGGCGTCGAAGGCGCATAGCCCACGTCCCGGATCAGATCATCCACATCCGCATGGGTCGCCGGCACATCGCCGGGCTGCAAGGGAAGAAAATTCATGCTGGCCTGTCTGCCCAGGCACTGCTCCAGCACCTTTATATAGTGCAGCAACGGCACCGGGGTGTGATTGCCGATGTTGTAGAGGCGGAACGGACCGGCACCCAGCGCCGGATCCGGATGGTGCGGATCCCAGCGGGCGTCCGGCTCCGGGACCCGGTCCAGCACCCGCACGACGCCCTCGATGATGTCGTCTATATAGGTGAAATCGCGGCTGTGATTCCCCTGGTTGAAGACATCAATGGGTCTGCCTTCGAGAATGCTGCGCGTAAACAGGAACAGCGACATGTCCGGCCGGCCCCAAGGGCCGTATACCGTGAAAAAACGCAGACCGGTCGTAGGAATGCGGAACAGGTGGCTGTACGCATGGGCCATCAATTCATTGGAACGCTTGCTGGCGCCATACAGGGACACCGGATGATCCGCCGTGGCATGCACCGAAAACGGCAGGTGGGCGTTCGCCCCATACACGGAACTGGACGAGGCAAACACCAGATGCTCGACGCCGACCTGGCGGCAGCCTTCCAGGATGTTGACGAAGCCGGCCAGGTTGGCGTTCGCATAGGCATGGGGATTGACCAGCGAATAGCCCACCCCCGCCTGCGCGGCCAGGTGCACGACGCGCTGCGGGCGCACCGACTCGAACACCCGGCGCAGCGCGTCCGTGTCCGCGATGTCCTGCCGGATAAAGGAAAATCCCGGTTGCGACGTCAGGCGCGCGAGCCGCGCCTCCTTCAACCGCACGTCATAGTAAGCGCTGAGATTGTCGAGGCCGGTGACGGCATCGCCGCGTTGCAGCAGCCGCGCGCTGAGTGCCGCGCCGATGAAGCCCGCGGCGCCGGTAACCAGGAGTTTCCTCACGCTTTCGATACTCCCGCGCAAGTCCGCAATGGAATGGCGTCCCCAACCGGATTCGAACCGGTGTTACCGCCGTGAAAGGGCGATGTCCTGGGCCTCTAGACGATGGGGACCGAAAAAAGCCGGCGCATTCTAATTACCGGCACGAAAATGTTCTATACAGCCACATCAGTACGCCACCCCTCAGAAAATCAACCACTTAGCCAATGGGGTCTGACCCCATTGAAGTCTTTTCCCGGTCGATGAAGCGCTGGATCACGGCGCGATCCGCCGCGCGAAAGACGTAATAGGTGGTGGCCTTTTCCGTGCATTTATACGTATGCCCGCTTTGCAGCTTCTCGAACACGATGCGATCCTCGCCTTCGCCGCGCTCGGTCAGCGGAATGCACCATGCCGGAAGCATCCAGTGGCACTTGTCCTTGTCCAGCAACAGGCAGTTGGTATCCACAAAACCGTTGAACCGGCGGCGATAATAACCGCGTCCCGGGCCCACCGATTCCCACTGGTCAATGCACAGCGGCTGCTGCGTGGCCGGGTCAACGTACCAGCGATAGGAAAAGGCCCAATCCACCCCGTCAATGGCCCGCAACAGATCCGACAGATGCGTCGGCGCCCACCAATTGTCGTCGTCCAGATAAGCCAGATAGCGGCTGTTGGCCGCGTAACTCAGCACCGTGCGCAGCGAACCACCGGCATAAGTCGGGTAATAGCCGCCGTTGTGGCGCGCGGTGGAATAACCGGGGTCAATGACGTGCAGGTCCATGCCTGGGGGGCACTCCTGGCGCAGCGTGGACAGGATGTCGGCGGGACCGCGGGCAATATCCACGCCCACCAGGATCTGAACGCTGGCGACAGAGGTCTGGGCGAACACCGAGCGCACCGCGCGCGCCAGCGAGGGGCGCAGCGTCGTCGGGACGATTACCGCGGCATCATAGATCACGGGCGCCCCGCCGTCGTGCCGGGCAAAGGATCAGGGATCGCGCAGCGAGCGGCGCATCGAGTTGGTTATCGGCGTCAGCAGATAATCCAGCGCGGTGCGTGTGTCAGTACGGAGGTAAACCTCGGCCGGCATGCCGGGATACATGTGCAGGTTACCGGCCTCGGCCAGGGACTCGCGCGTGACCTCGATCCGCGCCACATAGAAGAACCTGTCCCCGGACGAGGATTTCTCCGCCAAACGATCCGCCGATATATAAACCAGGCGGCCGTGCACCAGCGGCGTGCTGCGGCGCGTGAAGGCGCTCAGCCGCACGTCGGCCACCTGCCCCATGTGGATATTGTCTATTGACTCCAGCGGGATCTGGCACTCGACGATGAGCGGATTGTCGTCCGGGACGATGTCGAGCAGCGGCTCGCGCGGCGCGATGATTCCGCCGATGGTGAATACCTTCAGATCCACGACGGTTCCGCTGATGGGCGCGAGAATGTGCTGGCGCGTCAATGCGTCCTCCGACGGCCGCAGGCGTTCTTCCAGGTCGAAGATCTTGGCCTGGTTGTCGGTCAACTGGCGCGCGGCATTCTGGATGTATTCATCGCGCAGGTTGACGGTGCGCAGCTCCATGTCCGTGATCTTCTGCTGCGTCTGCGAGATGTTCGCCAGGTGTTCGCCGCGGCGGGCGCGGTATTCCTCCAGACCGCGCTTCAATTCGAGCAGGCGCACCCTTGGGACGTAATTGCTCCTCTCGACCTGTTCGTTGGCGGCGATCTCCTCCGCCAGCAGCGCGGCGGCGGCCTGTTCCGCCTCGGCCCGATCGCGCATCCGGCTGATTTCGACGCCGGCCTCGGCCATCTGCTTTTTCAGCAGCCCCAGTTGCGTCTGCATCGAGTTGCGCTGCGTGTCGAAGAAGGACTGTTCCGAGCGCATCAACTGCGCCACCTCGGGCAGATGGCGGCGGTCCAGCAGCGCCTGCGGGTAGGTGATCTCTTCCTGCCAGTCGCGCTCGGCGCTCAGGCGCGCGCCCTTGGCCATTTCCGCGTCGAGCTGCCCCTGCAATACCTCCACCGTCGCATCCACGCGCTTGTCGCCGACGACGATGAGCGTATCGCCGGCGCGCACACGGTCGCCGTCCCGCACCCGGATCTCCTTGACGATGCCGCCCTCGAGATGTTGCACGGTCTTGCGGTTCAGATCCACCTTGACCGTGCCGGTTGCCACGACCGCGCCCGCCAGCGGGGCGACGGCCATCCAGGTGCCCAGAAAACCGAAAATCAGCAGGATCACAATGACGCCGATCTGCACCGTGCGCTGCACATTGGTCGCCGGATGCAGCGGATGGACATTGTCCGGCGTGGCCGCCGTCATGTCCGGCAGCGCGGCCGGGTTCAGTTCGCGCCCGAGTTCCTTCAGGACGCGCACCGCGTGCAGCAGTCTTTCACCGGCCATGGCGGTCAATTCTTCCGGCCGGCAATGGAAACCGGCGGCGCGTCAGCGCCCGGCCCGCGGGCGTTCAGGCGCGCCACGACCTCCGCGCGCGGCCCGAACATTTCCACCTGACCGTCGCGCAATACCATCAATCTGTCCACGTGCGCCAGCAGCGACGGCCGGTGGCTGATGGTGATCACGGTGACACCTTCGCGTTTCAGATCGCGCAGCGTCTGGGCCAGTGCCTCCTCGCCTTCCGCGTCCAGGTTGGAATTCGGCTCATCCAGCACGATGAAGCGCGGCCGTCCGAACAACGCGCGCGCCAGCGCCACCCGTTGCCTCTGGCCCGCCGACAGTTCCGCCCCCGCCTCGCCGACCTCGGTGTCGTAGGCCTTCGGCAGCCGGACGATCATGTCGTGGGCATGGGCACGCTGCGCGGCTTCGATGATCGCCTCCGGATCGGCGTTCTGCCGCAGGCGGGCGATGTTCTCCCCGACGGTACCGAGAAACAGCTCCACGTCCTGGGGCACGTAGCCGATCTGCGGTCCCAGTTGTTCGCGCGGCCATCTGGATACATCCGCGCCGTCCAGGCGAACCGTGCCCGACGCGGGGCGCCAGACGCCGGTCAGCAGCCGCGCCAGCGTGGACTTCCCCGCCGCGCTCGGCCCGATCAACCCCAGGGCCTCGCCGGGCGTCAGGCTCAACCCGACCCCTTTGATGATGAGCCGGTCCTGGCCGGGGATCGCGAACGTCACGCGATCCGCGTCAACGCGGCCCGTGGGGGCCGGCAGCGGCGTCGCGGCTTCCGCTTCCAGCTTGGCCGGCGTCAGCAGTTCGTTCAGCCGCTGATACGCGCCGCGCGCCTCGACAAAGCTCTTCCAGGTCTGGATCGCCGATTCCACCGGCGCCAGCGCGCGGGACAGGATCAACGTGCCGGCCATCATCACGCCCGGCGACAGATTCTGGCGGATGACCAGCCATCCACCCACACCCAGCATCAGGATCTGCAGACTCAGGCGGATAAACCGCGTGATCCCCCTCAGCACACCGCCCATCCGATCCGCACGGGCCTGGGAGTCTATGACCCGGTCGTTCAGGTGCTGCCAGCGCGCGATCAGGGCCGGGACCATGCCCAGGGCGCCGGCCACCTCGGCGTTGCGCAGCCCGGAATCTATGTAGCGTCCCGCGCGCCGCGTGTCCTTCTGCATCTCCTCCAGCGGCGCGCGGGTCAGCTTCTCGTTCATATACGCGAGCGTAAACAGCCCAATCGCGCCCAGCGTCGCGATGACCCCCAGTGTGCCGTGAAACATGAAAATGACGCCCAGGTAGATCGGGACCCACGGCGCATCGAACACCGCAAATACCGCGTGACCGGTGAGAAAAGTCCGCACCAGCGAAACGTCGCGCAGGCTCGAGACGGCCGGGTTGCTGCCGGGCCGGGCACCGACGTTCAGCACACCGGTGATCACCGACGGCCCGGCCATTCCGTCCAGCGCCAGGCCGGCGCCGGACAACAACCGGGAACGGAACAGTTCCAGCAGCATGTGCGCAAACAGACAGGTCAACGCCATGATTGACAGCATGACCAGGGTTTCCACCGAGCGGCTGCTGATGACGCGGTCGAACACCTGCATCATGTAGATCGGCAGCGACAGCATCAGGATATTGGCAAAGAACGAAAACAGGATCGCGTAGGCGAAATAGACTTTGCATCGCTTGAGAAATTTATGCATCGGTCAGGCCTTGATTCGCGGCAGCCGGTATGTTGCCAGTTTGTCCCGATGGGGTCTGACCCCATGCGGGGTCAGACCCCGGCGCGAACGATTTGGAGTGGGCATATTTTTCATTCAGTTTCAGTAGGATACAACACATTCTTGTTATTTACTATTGTCCTGCGCCAGCCGCAATACACCCATTTTGAACAGCCAGCCGACGGTTCGTTCGACCCGGACCCGTTCCGCCGGCACGGCCCCCTGCACCAGTTCGCCGACAGTGAGACCCGCCGGCCCCGCGGCGTGGATCGCCCCCAGCATGGCATCAATCCGGTCATCCGGGGCAAACATGTGGCGCGAGAAACTCTGCAATCCCAGCCCGGCGAGACGCCGCCACAGTTGCGCGGCACCCACTTCGTCGGCGGTGATGCGCGTCGATCCCGTGAGGACGTGGGTCGGATAGTGGCTGAACACCGCAAACGGGTCACTGCGCAGCGGCACGCCGCCCCGCGCCGCACCGGACGACGACTGCTGCGCCGGCCGGCGGCGCTGTTCCAGCTCCGCCCACAGGTTCTGGTAGGCCAGAATGATCACGCGCCAGTCGAATTCCTGTCGCGCCCGCCGGCGCCCATTGTCGCCGAGTTTCCGGCGCAGTTCAGGATTGCGGATCAGATCCTCGAGCGCTCGGGCCGTCGCCCCGGCGTCCACGGCAATACACTGGCTCACGTGACCGATATATTGATCGTAGGTGTCCTGGCCCATGAAATAGCGGTACGCCAGTTCCTCCCCCGTGCCTGCCGCCGGCATGACCGTCGGCACGAGGAACCCGGTGACCCCATGCTCCACGGTCCCGCGATAGCCGTTCCAGTCGGAGGCCACCACCGGCAGCCCCGCGGCCATCGCCTCCACCGGGGTCAGGCCGAAGGTCTCCTGAACATTATCCGACAGGGAACAGAAGATGTCGGACCCGTGCCACGCCGCCGAACGGATCTCGGGTTTGCGGCCGTCCAGAAACAGGTTGCGCACGGCCGGGCACAGCGCCCGGGCGCCCTGCACGAATGCGCGCTTGATGGCGTCGTTGGCGAACCAGCCCACCTGCACCAGCGCCAGCTTCTTTCCGGTCGCATTCGCCGCGGCTTGCAGCGCCTGATACATCGGCAGCGGATGGGCCTTGGCGTGAAACGATAACCGGCCGAGAAACAACACGACGATCTCATCGTCGCCGATGCCGTTGCGCCGGCGAAATTCCCGCCGCACCTTGCCGCCGGCATCGGTTGCGCCCAGCTCATCGCAGTCCACGCCCAGCGGGATCACCGGCAGTTGCAGTTTCGGCCGCACCGCCGCCGCACCCAACCGGGCCGCGAGATAGTCGCCATAGGCAGCCAGCATGTTCTCGGCGCCGCGCTTCACGGCCGGCGACGTGCAGATCAGCGCGTCCCATTCGTGCAACGGCGCGATCAGCAGGTCGCCGATGGAGTCCATCACCCGATCGGAACAGATCGTGTGCGTGATGCCGGTCAGACTCCAGGCCGCCGCGCCGTGAAACTGGCGCTGCCACGCGTGGTCGGACATGCCCGGCCCGGGCACATACAGCGCCCCGGCCTGTTGCAGCTCCCCGGGCCGCGCCTTCGGGATCCACGTAAGCGGCTTGCCGTTGCAGTGGTTCTGCACCTGGCTGCGGAACTGTTCGAACTCCTCGCGGCGATCCGCCAACGCGAAGATCCGATCCACGGCGGCATGGCGGGCAAATCCTTTCAGGAATCCTTCCCCGGCGGCGTGGCGGCCCATCAATTTGCCGCGCGTCGTCACGTAGCCATCGGGGTGATAAAAGATCGCGGCGTTGGCGCGGGGCGAAGTGGTGGAATTTGCGGAAGTCAACGTGGCTGGAAATGCTGTGCCGGATTCATCCGGCCTCGACGCAGTTGAAAAAAGGGATGCAAGTTTAACAATTTTGGGCAGCATTGGGCTCCGAACCAATTGCGCGGCAAACCAACCACTTAAACAGTGGGGTCTGACCCCATTCGGGGTCGGACCCCTAGGCGAGGGGGTCAGACCCCGGTACCATGCTGGACGAACACTTGGCGATAAGTATCTAAAAAATGGCAAGAATTCTGTTCGCGTGGGAACTGGGGAAAGGCTTCGGACATCTCGCGCCTTACATTGACCTGGTGGACCGCCTGCAGAAGCGCGGACACCAGGTGGTGTTTGCGACCCGCGACGTAGGCAATACCGAGCGCCTGTTCGGCAGCAAGGGCGTCGTCGCCCTGCAAGCCCCGATCATGATGCACAACGTCGCGAATCCCTACCGCATCCAGTACAACTTTTCCCATCTGCTGCACAACATCGGTTTCGCGGAGGCACGCAGCATCTTCGGCCTGGTGAAGGCATGGCGCCACGTCTACAAGTACGCCCAGCCCGACCTCGTCCTGTTCGACCACAGCCCGACCGCGCTGCTGGCGGCCAAGCCGTACAAGTTCAAACGCATCGTGTCCGGATCGGGCTTCCTGATCCCGCCGGCGGCCCAGCCGCTGCCGCTGATGCGCTACTGGCAGCAATACGACATGGCGCGCCTGGCCACGGAAGAACAGCAGCTTCTCGACACCATCAACCGCATCCAGGAAGGGTTCAAGCAACCGCCGCTGCGCAGCGTCGCGGAGATTTACGCCGCCGACCGGCAATTCCTGCTGTCGTTCAAAGAACTGGATCACTATCCGAATCGGCCCGATGGAACCTACGTGGGGATGTTCTCGCCACCCGAACACGGCGTGGCGCCGGTGTGGCCCGGAAATCTTCCGCGCAAGGTGTTCGCCTATTTGCACCCGTTCCGCCAGATTGGGGAACTGCTGGGGACGCTGGCGAAGGGGAATTTTTCCACCATCGTCTACGGCCCCGAAATTCCCGATTCGGTCAAGAAGAAGATCGACTCGGAGCGGCTGGTGTTTTCCAGTCAGCCGCTTGACATCAAAAAGGTCGCCGCGGACTGCGCCTTTGCAGTGACCAACGGCACCTTCGGCACGACGGCGGGGTTCCTGCTGTACGGCACGCCGGTGCTCGCGGTGCCTACCAACCTGGAGCGCGTGATGGTGGCCCGGCGGCTGGTGGCCGTGGGCGCCGGACTGGCGGTACGGCCGGACAAGCCCGAGAACCTGCCGAAGGCCATCGGCACGATCGTGTCGTCCGCGAAATTCACCGAGGCGGCGAAGCGCTTCGGCAGCAGGTACGCGGACCTCTCGCAAGAGTGGCAGACCGATCAAATGCTGGCGGCCGTGGATGAATTGCTCGGCAGCGGGGCCGCTGCGCCGGCAAATGCGGAGAAACACTCAGCGAACGGCGGCGGCAACCTCCCGGCGCCGCCGCCGCGCAAGGGCCGCCGCGCGCGCCACAAGTAGCCGGACCCAGGCCATGAGTTGGATCTTCGTGGGCGGCACCCAGCGCGGCGGCACGACGCTGTTGCAGACCCTGCTGTGCCAGGATGCGGAAGCGAACCCGCTGATCCAGGAGGCCAAGTATCTGCGCCACCTGGTTGCCGCCTACCGGTTCGGGAAATCACAGTTCGAGAACGAAACCAGGGATTATTTTCGCGACGCCGACGGCTATCTGGCGTTCAACAAGAAGGTGATGCGGTCGTTCCTGGAGAACACACTGGCGCTGTTCCCGGGCAGGAAACATCTGGTGCTGCGCGAACCGCACTTGACCATGCTGTTTCCGGAGCTGGCCGAGCTGCTGCCGCGGGCGCGCTTCCTGTGCCTGATCCGCGACCCGCGCGACGTGATCGCTTCGATGATCGAAGTGGGCCGGAAGCTGAAGACCCAGGGCATGACCGGCGATTCCATGGCGCGGCTGTTCATCGGCCGCGACATGGAGCAACTGTCGCGGCACGTGCTGTCATTCTACGAGCCGGTATTCCGGGCGCGCCGCACGCTGCGCGATCGCCTGGGATTCCTGCGCTACGAGGACCTGGTGCGGCAGCCAGAGGCGCAGTTGCAGAAGCTCCGCAATTTCACCGGCCTCAAGCTGGCCGGCATTGACCCGCGCGCCGATCCGGACACGGGCAGCGTGAACCACGGCCGTGGCTCGGCCTACCAGCGCGCCTGGAAGTCCGGCAAGAACGGCCGGGGCATTCAGGACGACAGCATCGGCCGGTTCCAGACCGTGCTGGACAACCGGGAAGTCGCCGCCATCGAAACCCATTGCGCGCAGTTGATGCGGCGCTTCAAGTACCAGACGGCCAACCGGAATGAATAGTGAGCAGGAGTCAGGGCATTTGCGCCGAGCCGGAATTTTGGCGCAGGGGCCGATGCTCTGACCGCGGTCCGTTCTGTCCACCGTCGTAGCGATCCTGCTGATGGCTGACTCCGCCGGGCCGTCGTACCTGACCAGGCAATTCGTTTTCCTCGGCGGCCTGCACCGCAGCGGTACGTCGCTGCTGTTCAAAATCCTGCGCGACCATCCGGATGTCAGCGGCTTTCGCGACACCGGCGTGAGCGAGGACGAGGGCCAGCTTCTGCAGACGGTTTATCCGCCGGCGCGCAGATTCGGCGGGCCCGGCAGGTTCGGATTCCACGCCGAGGCGTTCCTCGATGAACGATCGGAGCTGGTGAATCCCGCCAATGGCCGCAAGCTGTTCGACGAATGGAGCCGTTACTGGGATACCGGCAAGCAATTATTGCTGGAAAAATCGCCGCCGAATCTCGTGCGCGCGCGCTTCCTGCAGGCACTGTTCCCGAACAGTCAATTCATCATGCTGCTGCGCCACCCGATAGCGGTGGCGCTGGCAACGCAGAAGTGGAGCCGTTCACCGCTGTCGGCGCTGATCGAACACTGGCTGATCTGCCATGAGCGTTTCGCCGACGATCACCGCTATCTGAACCGGTTGCTGACGCTGAAGTATGAGGAGTTCGTGGCGGCGCCGGAGGCGGGCGCGCGGCGGATCCACGACTTTCTCGGACTGCCGGCCGCAGCGCACGGGCAGCAGGTGGAACCGGACGTCAACACGAAATACTTCGAGCGCTGGAGCAAATCGGTGCAGCAGCGCCCGAACCGGCAGCGGGCGACGGAATTCCTGCACCGCATGGAGCCCAGGGTGAACCGATTCGGTTACAGTTTGCTGGCGCCGGAACAGGTGACCCCGCTGGCGGATGACTTCACCCGCACCGGACGGTTCCCGGCCACCCCGGCCGGATAAATGGGGGATAAATGGGGTCAGACCCCATTCGATAACTCATTGAATTAACTATGGACATCCACCCGCACCGGGCGCTCCGCGGCCGCCCCGGCCGCGGAATGAAAAACATCCGCGCGAATCAGCCGGGTGTTCGTTTGCGGCGGGCCGGGCGCCGGGCGGCGGCAGCGCCGCGTTCGCGCCGGGGCGCAAAGATCCCGGATTCCGGATGGGCGGTCGCCCAACCGACCCATTTCTCGATCCCTGAGGGGATCCATGCCAGGCTCCGGCCGGTGAGCGGTCCGGCCACGGCGTGGCCGTGATAATTCCATCGGCTGCCCGTTTCCCGATCGCGGGCGTGGATGCGGCCACCGCCGGGCTGGAAATGCAGCACCCGGCCGTCCACCAGGGGATCATAGGCCACGGCCAGCCACGATCCCGGCTTGGAAAATATCACCACATCGCGCTGCCCGACGCGATGGTTCAGCACCGGCCCCGTGGTGCGCAAGCGCACCAGCGGGTAGGCCCACGAGATCCCGCCCGCGATGACGCCCAGCACCAGCGACTGGTGCGGCAGCCGGTAATCCAGATGCAGCGCCGTGACCGCGGCAAACGGCATCGGTCCCACCGTGGCGGGATTCGGAAAGCAGGCGCCATGCCCGTCGCGGGATTCACCCGCGCCGTCGGGCACGAGCGTTGCGGCATTGAGCCGCTTCCATTCCTGCCAGGTGCACTGGTGCAGCGGCAGTTGCGGCAGTTCCGCGCCAAGCGCCGGGCCGTGCACGGCCCTGCCGTCGAAGGGGGTCCACAGGCTCCCGCTTTCGCCGTCCTTCAGGATATGCGTGCCGTTGTATTTGCCTTCCACCCGGAACGTGTGGCGCCGCTCGTTCGCACGGGCCTCGAATGCCGAGGCGCCGGCGCAGGCCTCGCACAACACCACCATCAGCGGACGTGACGGAAACTCGAGGTTGGCGACGTGATGATTCTTCATGATCCACCACGGCAGCGCATAGGCCTGCCCGTCTTCGATGAAACCAAGCACCGCATCGTCGGGCCGCATGTGGCCATCCTCTGCGGCGGACAGCCAGCGGGGCGCGTCCAGCGGGGTGTGATGGCAGTGAGGTTTGCCGTCTTCGCCACGTTGAATCACCATGCGCGGCAACGGACCTGCCAGTTCCGGTGGAACCGGTCGATCGCGCAGCGGGTGGGACTTGTTCATGGGCGGCTTGGGAAACAGATCGAAGGATAAATTATCCTAGCATGGGCACTATGGGGTCAGACCCCATTGGACAACTCATTGAATTATGGAGAATTCGTGCAATGCCATGAATGCCATGGGGTCAGACCCCATCGGTTAACTCATTGATTTATGGGCGCGACGGGGCGGCGTGGGGATAGTGCAGTGGAATTCTTTTTCGTTCATATCAACAAGACTGCCGGGAGCAGTATCGAAGAGTCCCTGGGAATTCGCTTCCGCCACCGCACCGCGCGTCAGATCATCGCGGAAGTCGGCTTGGAGAAATGGCGCAACTCCTTCACGTTCACCGTGGTCCGCAATCCCTGGGACAAGGTCGTGTCCCATTACAGTTACCGGGTGCAGACCGATCAGACCGGCATGGGCGACGGTTCGATCGCCTTCGCCGAGTGGGTGCGCGAGGCATACGGGCGGCGGAATCCACGCTATTACGACAAGCCGAAGATGTTCATGCCCCAGGTGGACTGGATCAGCGGCGCCGACGGCAGCATTCTGGTCAATTTCATCGCGCGCTTCGAAACCCTGCAGACCGATTTCAACACAGTCTGCGCCCGCATCGGCCGCGACCCGGCGGAGCTGCCGCACCGTAAATCCTCGCAACGGGGCGACTACCGCGGCTATTACGACGCGGAGACCCGGGGCATCGTCAACGACTGGTTCCGCCGCGACGTCGAACGGTTCGGATACGAATTCTGATTCAATTATTCAGCGGGATTCGCGGTCCTCTCCGCGGTTCGCGTGGGGAAACGGCTCCGGTGGAATGGCATGGCCGAGAAACGGGCACAGCTTCTCCCACCCCTCCCCTTCAGTGATCGCCATTTCCAGCAGGTCCGCGGGCCGGTTTGTGAAATATTCGCGCACCTCGCGGTTGTGCCGTTCGTAACGCGCGATGTAGACATCCTCATTCCCGATGGGGCAACCGCGGCCGGCGCCGTAGATCCATTCCCGCATCGGCGTGTGCCGGTCGGCAAAATAATGCACGACGCTCCGGATCCACTTGCCGGTTGGCCGCGTGGTGAGAATGAAGCGGCTGCCGGGATAGCGGGCGTCCATTTCCCGGTACAACAGCGGCCACGGGTTATCCTGGAATGCGTCGAACTGCCCCGCCAGTTCACAGGCGAGATCGAGCGCGCGCGCGGCAATGTCCGGATCGTGCACGGCATTGGATCCGGTCACGCGATAACCCAGGCGCTGTAACGCCACCCCCAGAGACTTGGTGCCGGTCTTGTGAAACCCGATGCCGAATACCTTTGCGCGCTGCGCCACGGGGAGTTCCTCTGCGGGTGACTGGCGGGCATTATAGGGAACCGCCGCAGGGCGATTTCAGCGCCGGGGAGTGCATGGGGTAAGACCCGCAAGTGAGCAAATGTTGAGCAAATGGGGTCAGACCCAATTCGTAAGTTATTCATTTATCTCATAAATTTTTTCAGGGTACCCAAGCCGCGAGTTTCACTGCAGAGATCATTAATTCCCATGAACGCCCGGAAACAGCGCACCGCAGACCTGTTGCACGAGGGAATGGCGCAGCACCGCGCCGGCGATCTGCGCGAGGCCGAGCGGCTGTACCGCGCCGTGCTGCAGCGCGATCCGGCATTGTGCGACGCGTGGCACAAGCTCGGCCTGCTGCTTCTGCAGTGCCGGCGCAATGACAAGGCGCTGAAGGCACTGTCCCGGGCCGTGCAATGCAATGACCGCGCCGCGCCGTTCTTCAGCGATCTGGGCGTGGCGCTGAAGCGCGCGGAGCGGCTCGAGGACGCCCTCGTTGCCTATGATCGCGCGCTCGCGCTGCAACCGGATTACGCACAGGCGCACAACAACCGCGCCAACATCCTGCGCGAACTGGGCCGCGAAACGGAGGCGCGGCAGGGGTACCTGCGGGCCATCGCGCTGCGCGCCGATTATCCCGATGCGCACAACAACCTCGGCGTGCTGGCGCAGAAGTCGGGCCGGCTGGACGAGGCGCTGGACCATTACGATCGAGCGCTGGCGATCCGGCCGGATTACGCGGAGGCCCACTGCAATCGCGGCAACGCCTTGAAGGAACTGGGCCGCATGAGCGAGGCGCTGGCCGCTTACGACACGGTGCTGCGGATGCAGCCGGCAAACAGCGATGCCTGCAACAATCGCGGCAACGTGCTGAATCAGCAGGGGCGACAGGCCGAGGCGCTGCAATCCTGGCAGCAGGCCCTGCAGTCCGATGCCGGTCACGTGGACGCGCTGTTCAACCGCGCCAATGCCTACAAGGATCAGGGCCGCGTAGTGGAGGCGCAGGCCGATCTGCGCGCAGCCCTCGTGATCCGGCCCGACTTCGTCCAGGCCCATTGGACGCTGGCGATGAGTTCGTTGCCCCCGTTTTACGCCTCGGTTGCCGCGCTCGAGGAGGCGCGCCGGAATTACGCCGCCGGGCTGGAACAGTTGATCGGCAAGTGCCACGCGGACCCGCGCGGGCTGGCGCGCTGGGAGGAGGCGGTCGGCGTCAATCAGCCGTTTTATCTGCCCTACCATGCCTTCAACGATCGCGATCTGCAGCGGCGTTATGGGGAACTAACCTGCGCGATCATGTCCGCGTGGCTGAAAACCCGGTTATTGCCCGGGCCACACTCGCGCCGGCGCGATCGGGTCCTGGTCGGCTTCGTCTCGGCCTACATGCATCGACATTCGGTGTGGGACGTGATCACGCGCGGCATCGTCCGGCGGCTGGATCGCGCGCGCTTCACCGTGCATTGCTACAACACCGGCTGGCGCCGGGATCGCGAGACGGCGCAGGCCGGCAGGGACGCCGACAAGTTTCTGCGCGGACCCAGGACCCTGCCACAGTGGGTGCAGGAGATCGCCGCCGACGCGCCCGATGTGCTCATCTATCCCGAGATCGGCATGGACCCGATGACGGTGAAGCTGGCGTCGTTGCGCCTCGCCCCAATGCAGATGACCGCGTGGGGCCACCCGTTCACGTCGGGCTTGCCCACCATGGACTATTTCCTGAGCGGCGAACTGCTGGAACCCCCGCAGGCGCAGGAACATTACACGGAGAAGGCCGTATTGCTGCCGAATCTTGGTTGCTATTTCGAGCCGCTGGGCATCGAAGCGGACGAGGTGAACCTGGTGGAACTCGGCATTCCGCAGCAACAGGGGGTCCCGCTGCTGGTCAGTTGCCAGCAGGTTTCAAAATATCATCCTGCTCATGACCAAATCTTCGTACGCATCGCGCAGACCGTCGGCCGCTGCCGCATGGTGTTCGTCCAGGTGGCGCGCACCGCGGAGGCCTGCCTGCTGTTCCGGCGGCGGCTGGAGCAGGTATTCCGCGCAGCCGGTCTCAACCCGGATGACTATTGCAGTTTTGTGCCCACGCTGTCGCGGCGGAAATTTCTCGGTGTGCTGAAACAGATGGACGTGTACTTGGATACCACCGCGTTCTCCGGGTTCACCACCGCCATCCAGGCGCTGGCCTGCGGCGGGCTGCCGGTGGTGACGCTGGAAGGGGAATTCCTGCGCAGCCGTCTCGCCGCGGCGCTGCTGCGGCGCATTGATGTCACGGAAACCATCGCGAATGACGCCGATGAATACCTCGAGATCGTTGCGCGACTGGTGCGGGACCCTTTCGCGCGTGCCAACCTGCGCCGGAAGATCCTGGAACGGCTGCCGCTCGCCTACGAGGATCGCACGGTCATAGACTCTCTCGAGCAGTTCCTGGCGAAAACAATGGGAAAACATTGGGGTCAGACCCCATGAGGTAACTTGTTGATTTATGGGCATTGGCGGTCAGGACGATGTGTCGTAGGACCCGCTAATACCAGCCAGATCCATCGCCTCGCCCAAAGCGCGGCCGCTTCGAAGCGCATCCCTGATCACCGTCAGGTCGAGTTTCGAAAACTCGTGCGCGAACAACCTGCGATAGGCTTTTTGTCGCGTAGTCGCTGCGTTTCCCAATCCAAGATACAGCGAGTGTGGAACCACCAGTTTGTCCGGGCGGCCGTAGGCGTTGGCCACGTGACTGCTCCATGGATAGTTTGCCGGTTTTATGATCATGCCGGCGCGCAGCGGGTTGAGTTCCACGTAACGGTAGCAAGTGAGCAAATACCGATCCGTTGCGATCAGCGATGATCGATAGCGTCCTTCCCACAGCCCCCCGGTACGTGCATTGCGGAGATTGAAGTAGCGCACATAGTGTCGGCCAATGGTCTGCATCAGTTCCGCAATGCTGGATTGCGTGTGCGGCGTGATGACCAGGTGAAAATGATTGGTCATCAAAACGTAGGCGTGAACTGAACAGCCGTGTTTGTCGCAGCCCTCGCGCAACAGCCTCAGAAAATATTTGTAATCCCGTTCCGCGCGGAATACCGGCTGCCGATTGTTGCCCCGTTGTACGACATGCAAGGGGTATCCGGGAATAATCAGACGCGGCTTGCGTGGCATGATGCACCTCCATGTGCGTTGGGTGGGGTCAGACCCCACTGGTTAAGTGGCTGATTTGATTAGTATATATCGCCGGCGGGTGGGAGGCGAATGTCGTTCAAGTGGAAGTCGTCGCGACCCCGGATGAGCAGGCATGGTTGCAGTTCGCCGAGTGCAATCCGGTCATCGCGGAAACCATAATCGCGGCACTGGAAGTCCGGCCGGCAATAACGCCCGACGCACGCGATGCGCGGACGCGGCGTGTCATTCTTCCCGACGCCGTGCCACAACCCGCCCCAGGTGAAGAAGTACTGTCCTGCATGCAACTCCATGTGACGCAATGCATGTGGCGCGTTCCACGGCGCGCTTTCATCAGCCAGGCGCAGGATGCTGTCCGCATCGCGTCGATCGAGTCCGCGCGCCTGTTCATGGGCCCACAGGCTTGTACGAAACAGATGGCTGCCGGGGACGACAGAGAGACAGCCGTTCTCCAGCGTCATGTCCGTGAGCGCAATGGAGGCATGGATGCCGCGAATGTACTGGTTGATGGAATCGGAGTGCCAAGCCTGCCCGCCCGAGCCCGGCGCGCGCGACAGGATGTGCGCCACCCACAGCAGCACGTTCTCGCCCAGCATCGTGCAGACCTGTTCCAGGATCGGCGGCGCGGTGACAAGATTCAGCAGTGATGCGGAATACAAGTGCTGATTCCGTTCCTGCTCCTTGTTCAACTTTCCGCCATTGAGCACCTGATGGATTTGCTTGAGCCGGCCCGGCTGCAGCCAATGTTCCCGTTGTGGGGCCGGCAATTCGAACGGCCCGACAAAGCCGTCCCGGGCAAAGGCATTCATGTCCGCGGTGGAGAGCAATTCCTGTCTCCTTTCAAATCAAAGGCTTACCGAATGGGGTCTGACCCCAAGGGGTTCAAAGCGTGTCACGAGTGTCTGCGCTGTCCCAGTCCGCGCGGCATCATAGGCGCGCAGCATCTGCTCCGTGACGTGGGCTGCCTGCCGGATATTGGCGCGCGGCTGCGCGCCGGTGCGGATGCAGCTCAGAAAATGCGCAACAATATTCTCCGATTCTTTGCCGACCGGAATCGTTTCCGCGTGCATGGGGTCGGGGCGAACGCCCTGATTCCTGACGCCTCCGCCGCCGATGCTGTCGCGCGGGGGATCCAGCAGGATGCCGGCCGGCGTCATGGCCAATCGCCGGCGCGTGCCCTGTATTGTGAGCCGGCGTTCGCGGCCGGGATAGGCCCAGCAGGATCGCACGGTCGCGAACTGGCCGGTCGCATATTCCAGCGTCACCACAACGTTATCCTCGATATCTGACCTGACCGTGCGCCCGCCCGGTAACGCGCGTTCCGGCAACAGGGTGTTGGCGGCGGCACTGACGCGCAGCGCGGGGCCCATGATGCTGGCAATCAGATCCAGCGCATAGACCGCGTGCGCCACGAGCACGCCGCCACCGGATTGTTCGAGGGAATATTTCCAGTCGCTGCCCGGGGGCGCGCCGCTGCCGCTGAAGTCAGCGTCAATGGCGACGATCCGGCCCACGATCTCCGGTGTCAGGCAGCCAAGCATGGCATCGAGCTGGGCTACATGCTCATAGGGCAGCACCATCGCGACGCACTTGCTCGCGGCCGCCGCGGCCACGAGTTCTTCCGCCTCCTGCCAGCGCGTCGCCATGGGTTTTTCCACCAGCACGTGGCGCCCGACGCGCAAGGCGTCGGTTGCCTGGCGGGCATGAAATTTGTGCGGTGACGCGACAATCACCGCCTGCACCCCAGGATGGTTCACCAGTTCGGTCACATCCGTTGTCCCGAGCACGTCGGCTCCCAGCCGCACGGCGGCTTCCCTGGCCGTATCCGCATGCGCCGTGCATACGGCGGCGATGCGCACGCCCGATTGTTGACGCAGCAACGGCAGGTAGCGCTGGCGGGCGATCTGGCCGCAGCCGATCAAGCCGATGCCGAGGGTGTCCATGGCCGGCATCGTATCAGGGGTCAGCGAATGCTGGCCTCTGATTGTTGGGTCGGCATTATGCCTGCCCTCGTTTGCGGCCGGGATAAACCCGGCCCCACAATCCAAATTGGATTGGAGTGGTCGCGCTGACCATTTTTTCGCCAGGGGGTCTGACCCCAATTGATTAATTTTTCGCCAGGGGTCTGACCCCAAGTTTGCCGAGTTCGCGGATTTTTTCGGCGATGCGTTCCGCGGCGCGGCCGTCGGTGAGATCGCCGAACAGCAACTCCCGGTAATGGGCGCGCCGCGCAGCGAACCGGTCCGGGTCCGCCAGCGTCCGCGCCACGGCGGCAGGAAGCCTCTCAATCTCCGTCACTTCCTCGCCGAGGTCGCGCCATTGCCATTCAATGCCTTCGGGGTCATACCCATGGTCCTGCGCCCGCTCCGGATGGGTGACGAGCACAATCGGCCGGTCCAGGGCGAGGTAGGAAAAAATCACGCTGCTGACGTCAGACACCAGCACGTCGGCGGCGCTCAAAAACGGCACGACGTCACTGGCCGGGTCATCCACGAGCCAGACGTTGGGGCGTTCCCGGGCGACCCGCTGAAACGCCCGGTGCCAATCGGGCCACAGGCGGATGGTGTGCGGGTGGGGCTTGATGATGACGTTGACATCTTCCCGCCCGCCGCGCAGCAGCTCCACGGTCCGTTCGCGGGTCAGGTCAGCCGCCGACAACTGCCGGTTCCACGTGGGCGCAAACAGGATCGTCTTGTTTTCCGGATTCAGGGAGATCGGCAGCGGCAGCGGCGCGCCGCTGAACAGCGGGTCCAGCGGCACGTGGCCGGTGACCCAGATCTGCTCAGGCCGAAAGCCATTGGCGCGCACGATCATGCCGGCGATCTCGTCGCTGGTCACACCGGCAAAGAAATCGCAGGCGCCGGCGGCATTCACCAGATGGTTCTTGCTGGTCAGGCCGTGACGGACGTACACAAAGATCGCCTGCGGCAAAAGTGTGCGCAGCGGCCGCGCCTGCACATCCGCCACGACCACGACCAGCGGGGCAAAATCCCGCAGCAGGGCGGGCTCTCCCGTCAACCGCACAGGGTGGTGGGGACGCAGCGCGGCAAAGATCGGATGCAGGATGGAAAAATGGAACGGCTTGTTGAGGTGAAATCCGACGCGCAGCGCGGCGGGCGGACAATCCGGGGACTGGCCGTGGTCCGCCTCGGCACCCAGACTCTCCGCAGCGCTGCGATAGAACACGTCGTCCGGTTTCAGGCGCAGGGCAGCCGCGCACAGGTTC
>JACORW010000112.1 GCA_016179185.1 Gammaproteobacteria bacterium
GGGATGGGTCGGTTCGGCAGGTTCAGTAGTGGAGGTCAATCTCGTATCTCGTATCTGGTGGCTGGTGGCTGGTGGCTGGTGGCTGGTGGCTGGTGGCTGGTGGCTGGTGGCTGGTGGCTGGTGGCTGGTGGCTGGTGGCTGGTCAAAAAATGGTGTTTGAATCTTTACCTGTGTCAAGTCTCTTTCTCTCCATTCTTCCTGCCAGTCACTAGCCACTAGCCACCAGTCACTTTCTTACCTATACGACAACCCCATCGCCTCGCGCACTTCTTCCAGCGTTTTGCGCGCCACATCGCGCGCCGCCTCGCAGCCCTGGGCGATGATACCGCGCACGGAGTCCCTGTCGTCCTGGTATTCCTTCGCGCGTTCGCGGATCGGACCCTGTTCCTTGAGGATGGCATCAATGAGCGGCTTCTTGCACTCCAGGCAGCCGATGCCGGCGCTGCGGCAGCCTTCCTGCACCCACTTCTTCAGGCCGTCGTCGGAATAGACCGCGTGAAAATTCCACACCGGGCACTTGTCCGGATCGCCCGGGTCGGATCGCCGCACGCGTGCCGGGTCGGTGGGCATCCTCCTGATCTTTTCCTCGACGCTGGCCGGGTTTTCGCGCAAGGCGATGGTATTGCCGTAGGACTTGGACATCTTCTGCCCGTCCAGGCCCGGCATCTTCGCCGCCGGCGTCAGCAACACCTTCGGCTCGGGGAAAATGATCTTGCCGCCGCCTTCCAGATATCCCATCAGCCGCTCGCGATCGCCGATGGTGATGCGCTTGTACCCGTCAATGAGCGCCTTGGCCTTCTCCAGCGCCGCAGCGTCGCCCTGCTCCTGGTAGCTGCGGCGCAGTTCGTGATACAGCTCGTTGTTCTTCTTGCCCATCTTCTTCGCCGCGGCTTCGGCCTTTTCCTCGAAACCCGGCTCGCGGCCATACAGGAAGTTGAATCGGCGCGCCACCTCGCGCGCCATCTCCACGTGCGCCACCTGGTCCTCACCCACCGGCACGTAACTGGCCTTGTAGATGATGATGTCGGCGGTCTGCAGCAGCGGATAGCCAAGGAACCCGTATGTGGTCAGGTCCTTGTCCTTCAGTTTCTCCTGCTGATCCTTGTAAGTGGGTACGCGCTCCAGCCAGGCCAGCGGGGTGAACATGGACAGCAGCAGGTGCAGTTCCGCGTGCTCCGGTACGCGCGACTGGACAAACAGCTTCGCCTGCCCCGGATTGATGCCCACCGCCAGCCAGTCAATGACCATCTCCCAGACGTTGGGTCCGATCTCGCGCGGATCGGCGTAGTCCGTCGTCATGGCGTGCCAGTCCACGACCGCGAAAAAGCACTCGTATTCGCTTTGCAGCCTGAGCCAGTTGCTTAGCACGCCGTGGTAATGGCCGAGATGCAGCGCGCCGGTGGGCCGCATGCCCGACATGACGCGCGGATTTGCGGGTGTTGCCAAGGATCCCTCCTCCCATAGCAGGTTGCTGAAGAAGTCCCTCCCGGACCGGTTCAGTCGGCGGCGATTATACACTGCCCGTCACAGGCGCCCGGGAATGCCTACGTAACTGATTTCACAGGGAAGATATGCAGCCTGAGGCGCTGCTGCCTATAATGTCCGCGAATTCGAATCGGTGGTTTCCGGCAACATGAAGTTCCTGGTGGATTTTTTCCCGGTACTGGCGTTTTTCATCGCCTTTTATGCCGCCCCCGATCGCGAACAGGCGATTTACGTGGCGACGGCCGCGGCGATCATCGCCTCGGCCATGCAGATCTCCGGCATCTGGCTCGTCCGACGGCGCGTTGAAAAGATGCACATCATCACATTTGCACTGATCCTCGTGCTCGGCGGGGCGACGCTGCTGCTGCAGGACAAAACGTTCATCAAGTGGAAGCCGACGGCGGTCAACTGGCTGTTCGCGGTGGTGTTTCTCGCCAGCCAGTTCATGGGCGGGAAACCGCTCGTGCAAAGAATGCTGGAACAGGCGGTGCAATTGCCGCGGATGATCTGGCTGCGGCTCAACCTGAGCTGGGTGGCGTTCTTTTTCATCATGGGCATCGCCAACCTGTACGTGGCGTTCAATTTCAGCGACGAGATCTGGGTCAATTTCAAGCTCTGGGGGATCCTGGGCCTCACCTTCATGTTTGTTATCGCGCAGTCGTTTTTCCTGGCCCGGCACATGGAACAGCCGGGCAAGGGCGAGTAGCGCGAACGACCGCCCATGCTGTACGCCATTCTTTGCGACGACACGCCCGGCAGCCTGGAATCGCGGCGCCGGCTGCGCCCGGCGCACGTGGAACGCTTGCGCGTCCTGCAGCGGGAAGGACGGTTGATCACGGCCGGCCCGTTGCCGGCCATTGATGCCGAGGATCCCGGGCCGGCGGGTTTCACCGGCAACCTGATTGTTGCCGAGTTCGAGTCGCAGGAGGCGGCGTTGGCGTGGGCCGAGGCTGACCCGTTTCGTCAGGGCGGCATCTACGGGCATGTGACGGTGCGCCCCTACAAGAAGGTATTTCCGGAGTAATCAATGGACCGCGTTGCCGCCATTCGCAAACGCCTGCAGCACGCATTCACGCCCGTGCAACTGGAAATCCGGGATGACTCGGACCTTCACACCGGCCACTCGGGCCACGGCGGCGCAGGGCATTTCAGCGTGCTCGTGGTATCCGATCGGTTCCGCGACCGGAGCCGCGTGCAACGGCACCGGCTCGTCTATGAGGCCGTTGCGGACCTCATGCCGAAGGAGATCCATGCGCTGAGCATCCAGGCGCATACACCGGACGAACTGCCGCCAGCGACCGGCGCGGCAAGATGATGCAGGACCGGGTATTGCCTCAGCCGGTCAGACCGTTTCTGAAGTGGCCCGGCGGAAAGTTCCGCCTGGTGGAGCGGATCCGATCCGCGCTGCGCCCCGGCCGGCGGCTCATCGAGCCGTTTCTGGGCTCCGCCGCGGTGTTTCTGAACACCGATTACGATCAGTATCTTCTGGCCGACAGCAACGGCGATTTGATCGATCTTTATCAGCGGCTCGTGGATGATGGCGAGGCTATCATCGAGGCAAGCCGCGGCCTGTTTCAGCCGCAGATGAACCAGGCGCGGCGCTTCTATGCGCTGCGCGAGGAATTCAATCGCACGCGCCATTCGCGGCGCCGCGCGGCATTGTTTCTGTACCTCAACCGGCACTGCTACAACGGGTTGTGCCGGTACAACGGCCGGGGTGAATTCAACACGCCCATCGGCCGTTATGCGCGTCCGTATTTTCCGGAACAGGAGATGCGCGGTTTCATGGCCAAGGCACGGCACGCACGCATCGTGCACGCCGCCTTCGCGGACACGCTGGCGCAGGCCCGGCACGACGATGTCGTGTATTGCGATCCGCCGTATACGCCGCTCAGCAGGACCGCGCATTTTACCGATTACCACACCGGCGGCTTCGGCTGGACGGACCAGGAACAGCTCGCGCGCCTGGCGCAGGAACTGGCTGCGCGCGGCGTCCAGGTCGTGATCTCCAATCACGACACGGTGGCAACGCGCGTGCTGTATTCCGCCCTTGGGGCGCGCCTCGAGAGCTTCACGGTACGGCGCACCATCAGTTGCGACGCGAAGCGCCGCAACCCGGTCGGGGAATTGCTGGCAGTCTTCGGGTGAGTAGCTCGATTTGTGGGGCCGGCTTTACGCCGGCCAACCCCTGGCCGGGATAAACCCGGCCCCACAGCGCTCCGTGGCGCAGATGGCCGCAACTCAATTAGGATTCATGCTGCATGACTTTGAACCTCGCCAAGGAACTCATTCGCCGCCGTTCGCTCACACCGGATGATGCCGGCTGCCAGCAGTTGATCGCGCGGCGGCTGGAACAGGCCGGTTTTCGCGAACGGCACCTGCGCTTCGGCAGCGTGGACAATCTCTGGATCACCCATGGGAACGGCGCCCCGGTATTTGCGTTTCTCGGGCACACTGACGTCGTACCCACCGGGCCGGTGCAGGCCTGGCAGAGTGACCCGTTCGAACCGGTGCTGCGCGATGGACTGCTTTATGGCCGCGGCGCCGCCGACATGAAGGGCAGCGTTGCCGCGATGGTCGTGGCAATGGAAAAGTTCGCCGCCGCCCATCCGGAGCATCGCGGCACGCTGGCATTGCTGCTGACCAGCGATGAGGAAGGCGATGCCGTGGACGGCACGCGCAGGGTCGTCGAACAGCTCACGGCGGAAGGCGTGAAGATTGACTGGTGCCTGGTGGGTGAGCCGTCCAGTCACGAAATACTGGGTGACACGGTGAAAAACGGCCGGCGCGGATCCCTTACCGGCACGTTGATTGTGGAAGGTGTGCAGGGTCACGTGGCCTACCCCCAGCTTGCGGACAATCCGGTGCATCGCAGCGCGCCGGCGCTGGCGGAGTTATGCGCCATTACCTGGGACCAGGGCAACGAGCACTACCCGCCGACCGGTTTCCAGATCTCCAACATCCACGCCGGCACCGGCGCGGACAACGTCATTCCCGGAATGCTGGAGGTGCTGTTCAACTTCCGTTTCTCCACCGCGCTGACGCCGGAGCAGATTCAGAAACGCATGGACACCGTGCTGACCCGGCACAACTTGCGCTATCGCATCCGCTGGGGCCCCGCCAACATGCCCTTTCTGACCCGGGCCGGTGCGTTGCTGGAGGCGGTCCAGGAGACCGTCGCCGCGGAATGCGGGCGGCGGCCGCAATTGTCCACGGCCGGCGGCACATCGGATGGCCGCTTCATCGCCCCCACCGGCGCGGAGGTCGTGGAGCTGGGCCCGGTGAACCGCACCATTCACAAGGTGGATGAATGTGTCAGCGTCGCCGATCTGGAAACATTGACCCGGATGTATGAAAAAATTGCGGGACGCCTGCTCACCCGAACCGTGGAAAGTTGAATGAATTCTGATCAAGAAGCGGGGAATGGAGCGGTAGCGGCTACGGCGCGCATTGCCAGCCACCAGCCACTAGCCACTATTAATCAATCTCATCCTCTGCATCCGCAGCGCAGCCCGATTTGACGGCTTTCCCTCAACCCACAACAGCAGTTCCAGCAGGATGTCGGCGGTCAGCCCCCAGACATGATCCTCCGCCGACCAGCGAAAACCGGGCGTGACACGCTCGACGCCCTGGAACATCACGCGATGCTGGTACTGGTTTTCCGGGCGCAGCAGCGGTTCCACGTTCACCAGCATGACATCGGCCACCTCGCCGGGATGCGGGCGGAGCGCCGGCCGCCGCTCCAGCCAGCCCACGTACGGAACCACGTGATGTCCCGACACGCTCCAGGCATCGTCCAGTCGCCCCATGACGCGCACCAGTGCCAGGTCGATCCCCAGTTCCTCACGCGCTTCGCGCAGGGCCGTGTCGGCGAGAGTTGCATCCCCGGCGTGGCGCCGCCCGCCGGGGAACGAAACCTGCCCCGGATGGCTGGGCATGTGATCGGGCCGCAGCGTCATGGCGACTTCCACGCCGCCGTTGCCGTCCGGCCAGAACGGCAGCAGCACTGCAGCGGCAGAAAAATCCGCGGGCAGCAGATCCCGTGGAAAGGTCTGCGTCTCGCGGTTCCTGAGCGCGAGCAACCGGTCAAGAAAGTGCTGGTGAAAGGTCATGGCGTCGCCCGCCATTATGACCGCCGAATGTGACGGAAGTTTGCCGCGGCGGGATCAACAGGGTGTCTGAATCATCCTCCCCTCTCCCTCACCCTCTCCCTCATTGCTGGGGGAGAGGGAGACCGCACTAAATAACTGTTCTGAAATATGCTACAGGCTTCCAGCGGAAGGCCCGATCCCCTTCTGGCGAACGGGGGACCGCTCGATCTCCTGTGGGGCCGGGTTTACCCGGTCAGGTACGCCGGGCGAGCACAATGCCGCGCACAGTGCCGCCGCGACGAAGTGAATGGCTGCGGGATGAGAAGCGTTGAGATTCAAGCGGGTGAAAAATACCACGTTTCGGCGAGTCGGGAATTCCTGAATTACAA
>JACORW010000115.1 GCA_016179185.1 Gammaproteobacteria bacterium
GCTGGTGGCTGGTGGCTGGTGGCTGGTGGCTGGTGGCTGGTGGCTGGTGGCTGGTGGCTGGTGGCTGGTGGCTGGTGGCTGGTGGCTGGTGGCTGGTGGCTAAAATATGCTCGCTCGTGCCAAGGGATAGTCAATTATTTTTTTGCCAGCCACTAGCCACCAGCCACTATTCTAAATCTCCCTCCTCCCCGCCAGCGCGCGGGCGATGGTGCCGCTGTCCACATATTCCAGTTCACCGCCCATGGGCACGCCGTGGGCAATGCGCGTGACGCGCAGACCCCGGCGCCGCACCATTTCGCCGATGTAATGGGCCGTGGCTTCGCCCTCCACGGTCGGGTTCGTGGCCACGATCACCTCCTGCCGGCCGGGCTCGCCCAGCATCGCGTCGAGCTGCTCCAGCCCGAGTTCCTCCGGACCGATGCCGTCCAGCGGTGACAGGCGACCCAGCAGCACGAAATACAGACCGCGATAGCCCGCCTCCTCCACCGCCTGAACGTCCGCCGGGCTTTCCACGATACACAACAACGACTGATCGCGCCTGTTGCTGCCGCACAGCGCGCACAATTCCGTTTCGGAAAAGGTTCTGCAACGGCGACAATGACCAATCCGATCCATCGCCGATTGCAATACCGCGGACAGATGTCGCGCACGATCCCGGTCCCGTTGCAACAGGTGATAGGCTATGCGCTGCGCGGACTTGCGCCCGATCCCGGGCATGCAGCGCAATGCATCCACAAGTGCGGCGAGCAGGCCGGTATCAGCCATGGGGGTCAAGATCCCGCGCCGGGAGCCGGCGGCAGTCGCTGGAAATTGCGATCACAACGGCAGCTTCAATCCCGGCGGCAGTCCCAATCCGGACGTCACCCGCGCCAGCCGCTCCCGGGTCGCGGATTCCACGCGCCGGTTCGCGTCGTTGACCGCCGCGGCAATCAAGTCCTCCAGCATCCGGCGGTCGCCTCCCATCAGTGACGGCTCAATGTCCACGCGGCGGACGTCATGGCGTCCGGTCATGGTCACCCTGACCATGCCGGCGCCCGCCTCACCCTGCACTTCAAGCTGCGAGACTTCCTGCTGGGCGACCTGCAGCTGCTCCTGCACCTGTTGCGCCTGCCTGAAAATGTCGTCAAACCCGGATTTCATCGCTGCGGGCGCACCGAGGATTCATCCAGAGTCGCATCGAAAGACGCGACCATCGCCTGAACATTGGGATCGGAGCGCATGTTCTGCAGCGCCGCCGCCTGCTGTTCCCGTTCCTCGCGGGCGCGGCGCTCGGCGGGTGTCTCGCTGCCTGGTTCTTCCACGGTAATGACCAGCCGGAGCTGCGGTCCGAAGCGCGTACGCAGCGCCTCCTGCAACCGTTCCTTCTGCGTGGTCTTCAGGAGATGTTCCTGACTTGGCGCCAGCACAAGGTGCACGCGGTCCTGGGTCCGCTCGTGCAGCATGCAGTGACCCGCCAGTTCCCGAACCAGGCCGGCCAGCGACATCTCGTCTATGATCTGCTGCCAGTCCCCCGCCGGCACCGAATCGCCCGGCGTGGAGGTCCCATGTGCCTTCACCTCTGCCACGGCGGCGGGTGGATCGGAATTCCGCGCCGATTGCGCCGCGCCGGCGGCGACCCGTACCGCGCCACCGGGACGGAAAGCCAGCATGCGAATCAGGGTCATCTCGAATCCGATGCGCAGGTCCGGCACGGTCGCCAGGTCGCGCCGCCCGAGCAATGCGACTTGATAATAAAGCTGAACATCCTCCGGCCGGAACATGCGCGCGAGGCGCACCGTATCCGCGTCGGCCAAGGCCGCACCGTCCGGAAGCGCGTGCAGCACGGCAATGTCGTGCAGACGCACGATCAGATCGGCAAGTATGCCTTCATAATCCGGATTGTACTCGGCCACGCGGGCCGCCCGGGCCATCAGATCCCCGGCGTCGCCGGCCGCGAGCGATTCCAGCATGCCGACGAGTTCGACGCTGTCAATGGTACCGAGCATCTCGCGCACCTGCGCTACATGCAGCGCCCCGCCGCCGTGGGAGATGGCCTGATCCAGGAGGCTGAGCGCATCGCGCATGCTGCCTGCCGCCGCCTGCGACAGCAACCGCACCGAGCCCTCGTCCGCTGTAATCACTTCCTGCGCCACTATTTTCCGTAATTGCGACTCGATCTGGTCCGCGCCCAGGTGTTTCAGGTTGAACTGGAGACAACGGGACAGGATGGTAACCGGCAACTTTTTCGGCTCGGTGGTGGCGAGCAGGAACTTGACGTGCGGCGGCGGCTCCTCCAGCGTCTTCAGCAACGCGTTGAAACTGTGATTGGAAAACATGTGCACTTCGTCGATCAGGTACACCTTGAATCGGCCCGCCGCGGGGGCGTACGGGACGTTGTCCATGAGGTCCCGCGTTTCGTCCACCTTGGCGCGGGAGGCGGCGTCCACTTCAATGAGATCCACGAAGCGGCCCGCGTCAATGCCGGAGCAGGCGCTGCACACGCCGCACGGACTGGCGCTGACTCCCCGCTCGCAGTTAAGGCATTTTGCGACGATGCGCGCGAGCGTGGTCTTGCCGACACCGCGCGTCCCGGTGAACAGATAGGCGTGATGCAGCCGGCCGGTGTCGAGGGCATTGATCAGGGCCTTGAGCACATGCCCCTGACCCACCATGTCCGCGAAGGAACGCGGACGCCACTTTCTTGCCAGAACCTGATAACTCATGGGAATCGTGGATGGATGATCAAACGAGTCATGGCTGAATGGCTGTTTTGAATTGCATATCAAATGGGTGGTCCGATCTCATGTTGGCGGACCGTGTGCCGCAGGGAAAGCGGCACCCGAGCCTGCATGGACGTATTTACAGCGTGTCTGCCAACATGAGATCGGACCGCCCGTTGGAGACTTGTTGCGCTTGCCCGTGAAGAAGGGCGACCCGCACCGTTCTCATCCCGTCACCCGCATCCATCGCTGCCGCTGCTCCCTTCCGGGCCTGACGGGGTTCACAATTTCGCGCCGCGGGAGGACCGGCGGGGTCACCGGGCTCATACTAGCATAGATGTCTCGGGCACGCGGCTCAGTTATCCTAGCGGCCATGCTGCGCGCGTTCAGACTTTCGGGGAAATGTCCGGCGGAGATCCCGGGCCAGGAATTGCGGGAGCCGGACCTGCGCACCGCGGCCTGGATCGATCTGGTGGAACCCACCGAATCGGAACGCCAGGCAATCGAGGCGCTGTACCCGGCGAGCCTGCCGGACGCGGATGAGGTCGAAGAGATCGAGGCCTCCGCCCGCTACTTCACCGACGCGCAGGGGATTCACGTCCATTCGTCGTTTCTGTATCAGACCGAGGGGCGGCATGAGACGACCACCGTCGCGTTCACGCTGCGGCCGGATCAGCTGCTGACGCTGCGCGAAACGGAACTGGCGGATTTCAGGCTGTACCGCATGCGCGCGCGCCGCCGTCAGGTGGAGGCCGGGTCCGCAGTCGCCATTCTTGCAACCATCTTCGATCAAAAGGTCGAAAACCTCGCCGATACACTCGAGGATCTGCACCTGGAATCGCAGATAATCAGCCACCTGGTCCTGGAGGATGTATCCGCATCCATGGAAAATGCCATCGACCAGCTCGCGCATCTCGAAGACAGCAGCGGCAAGGTGCGCCTGTGCCTGCTGGATACGCAGCGTTCCATCTCGTTTCTGATCCGGCACATCCGCAATCACCCGGCGGAGATTGAGGCGCTGCGCGAAGTGCTGCGCGACCTGGACACGCTGATGGCGCACACCAATTTCCTGTTCGAGAAAGTGAACTTTCTGATGGATGCGGCGCAGGGATTCATCAACATCGAGCAGAACCAGATCATCAAGATCTTCTCCATTGCCGCCGTCGTATTCCTGCCGCCGACGCTGGTCGCCAGTATTTACGGCATGAATTTCCAGTTCATGCCGGAACTGGACTGGCCCATGGGCTATCCGATCGCCGTTGGCATCATGGTGCTGTCCGGACTGGCTCCATACTGGTACTTCAAACGCAAAGGCTGGCTGAAGTAGAAGCGTCAATCCACCACGCGCTCGCCCGAGGCGAACGCGACCCACACTGCCGCGCCGATCAGGTTCATCAGCGCCACCAGCGCAAAAATGGCGGTGTATCCGCCAGTCACATCCACGAGCCAGCCGGCAACGGCGACGCCGATGACGCCCGGCAGTGTGCCGAAGGTGTTGGATATGCCAATCAGCACGTCGGCGTAACGCGGTGCGATATCCAGGTGATTTGGCGCCCAGCCGGACCAGGTGCAGGCGAGGAACCCGAGCGCCGAGCACATGTAAAAAACCGCGGCGTGCAGCGTCTGCGCGTCCCGTGCTCCGAGCAGTGCCGCGGCGGAGCCCAGCAGGCCGATGCATTGCATGATCTTGCGCACCGATGTCAGCGACATGCCGCCGGCGCACAGCCGATCGGCGCACCAACCGGCCGCATTGACCATGACAAACATGATCAGCCAGGGCGCGGCCGAGTAGATGCCCGCGCCGGTCACCGATACCCCCTGCGTGTCGTGAAAATAGCTTGGCAACCAGGTCAGCAGGATGTACAGGACCCAGTTGCTGCAAAAATGATTGACGATGAGCGCCCACACGGCCGGACTGGTGAACAACAGTCGCCACGGAATGGGGTCAGACCCCCGTCCGAGCGAACCGCCGGAACGCGGCAGCAGCTCCTGCCCGGCCCCGCTGGGAGACGCGTGCGGCGCCGGGGCATCGCGCGCCACCCGAAACCACGCTGCGGCCCAGACAATCCCGAGTATTCCAAACGCGTAGAACACCGATGGCCAGCCGTAATTCGCCACCAGCCAGCCGCTGCTCAGCAAGGCGCCGAGCGTTCCCAGCGGCACGCCGCTCAATAACAGTGCCACCGAACGCGATCGCTCCCGTTCCGGCACCCAGCGTCCGAACAGGCGATAGGCCGCCGGGTACGTCGCCGCCTCCCCGAGCCCGAGGGCAACGCGGGCAAGAATCAGTACCGGGACGGAGACCAGGGCGGCCGCCGGCGTCAACACAGTGAACAATGACCACCAGATGACCGCAGCCCCCAACACTGCGACGCCGCCCACGCGGTTCGCCAGCCAGCCGCTGGGGATCTGCATGATCATGTAGCCGGCGAAAAAGGACGACAGCACCAGTCCTTTCATGGAATCCGACCAACCGAACTGCTGCTGCATCGGGATCACGGCCACGGAAATATTGACCCGATCCAGATAACAGATGACCGAGGCGAGAAAGCAGAGACCGACGATTTTGTGGCGCTGGGGCATTGGCACAGCTACAAGCTACAAGCTACAAGCTACAAGTAAAACAAATTTCGGCCGCGTTTTTCCTTGTAGCTTGTAGCTTGTGGCTTGTGGCTTGTGGCTGCCGTGCTAGAACTGCGTCTGGTACGCTACCTGAAAATGCACGCCGTGATCCTGAAGATCGGTATTCTCGAACTCCAGGTCACGAGCTGCCGCCGCCCAGTACAGCTCCGCGCGCAGACCGCGGGCCACATCCCAGCGCAGCCCCGGACCAGCGCCAATCAGCATGCGATCATCGGGATCGTCGCCGTTCGACTCGTTCCACGCCCGGCCCGCATCAATGAACGCCACGAGACTGAACTTGCCCTCGCCCTCGCCGCTCAATCCCGGCACCGGGACCCGGCCTACCGGCGCGCGATACTCCACCGATGCGTCCCAGGCGCTGTCGCGGATCAGGCGGGCGCGCCGGTAACCCCGCACCGAGCGTGTGCCGCCGATCGCCATTTTTTCCAGCGGCAACAGGCTGTCATCCGTCTTCTGAACTTGAAACCGCGAATACAGCAGCCCCCACGGTCCGCCGAAGGAGTGCAGCCACTGCACCCCCAGAGTGCCGGCGTGATACCTGGAATCCGGGCGGTCGTCGTCGTGGACCGTGGCGTTGAACAGGTTGAGTCCCACGGACAGCAGAATCTGCGCGCTGAATGCGTCCCGGGCCGCGCGCTCCTGCCACGACAGCCGGAACCGGAATGCGCGCACATGGGCACGGCCGTCTTCCGCGCCCGGGTTGAACGAAAATGGAATCCCGTTCAAAAAGCTGTTCGAGTCCCGGCCGTCGAGTGAGACACCGGCGTTGACCATGCGCCGCAGATTGCGCACCAGATCGTGTTGCAGTCCCAGCTCGAAAATGCGCACCTCGGACTCGATGTTCAATTCGTCCAGCGGTTCTTCGATCACGCGGGCGTCATAATCCGCGAAGCGGAATTGCAGTCGCGTGCCATGGACATTCAGCGGCACGTCGGTGCGCGCATCCACGATCTGCAGGCCTTGACTGGCCTCCACGCTGACACTGGTCAAATCGCCCCGCCCAAGCAGATTCCGGCCGTAAAGCTCCAGTTCGCCGCGGATGCCCCCGACCGCCGGAGATCGGTCGCCGGCGACGCCGATCCGGGCGCCAAACTGCCGCGCCTCGCGCACGTCCACGCGCAGGGTGCTGGCGCCGGTCTCTGCTCCCACGACAAGTTGTGGCCTGAGTCCGGCGATGGCGGGATCCTGCAGCAGCGTCAGCAGATGCTCCTCAAGCTGCCGCGCGCGTAGGGGCTGATCGATGCCATTGGCAATCCGGCGCCGCAGAAATTCCTCATCGAACTGCCGGACGCCGGTCAGTTCCACGCTGCCGAGTCGATCCTCCACTATCTGCAGCGTGATGACGCCGTCGGCGATATCCTGGTCCGGGATCACCACGGTCGAGGTCACGTAGCCGGCCTCGGCGTATTGGGCGATCAACCTGCGGCGCAGCTCCTGCAATTCCGCGTCGGTGATTTCGCGGCCTTCAAATGGTGCGGCCAGCGCGCGCAACTTTTCGTTGGTGACCACGGTGTTTCCGCTAAACCGGAACTCACGCACGAACAGTCGCATCTGCGAACCCGCCGACACGGAGTCCCGCGCAGCCCCCGGAGCGGGCACCATCGGGACCGACCCGGATGACGGCTGCATTGTGTCGGGATCGGGTAATTCCGGGCGGCCTGGCCCCGGAGGTTGCTCCACTGCGCCTTCGCCGGCATCCACCTGCGCCAGGGCGGCGACCGGCACCAGCAGCAGCAACGGCAGCGCCAGTCTCCGCATGTCGCGAATCACCCCGTTTTTGCCTGGCTTTGTGAACATCGGTCCATAAAATGAAACGCCCGCGGCATCCGGCCGTTGCCGGCGTGCCGCGGGCGGCTTATGACTGAATTACTGCTGATCTCCGGACAAATGGCCGCCGCTGATGCGTGTTGCCGAACCGCCGCCGGTTGCACCTGAGCCGTTGGCCACGGCGTTTTTCACTTCAATGGGTGAGGCAAATTCCGCCTGTTCGTTCACGACATCGAGGCTCATGTCGGCCCCGCTGTCGATCCCGACCTGGTCTGCCGCGGTATCCGCAAGCGTTACGCCCGAGTTGCCGGTAGCGGACATGAGTGGCGTCATTTCAATCTCTGTCCCGGCGGACTCGGCGTCTGCGTCGCTGCTGAGGTAAATGACATTGCCTTCGCTATCGTACGTTTCGGCGGGAAAAACTTCACCTTCGCCGCCCACCCCTGTTTCCAGCGTCACAACTTCACCGTCAACGGCGCCTGATTCGTCGGTCACTTCCCCGCCTTCCATGCCGGTATCGTCTATGACCTCTCCGCCGTCCGTCACTTCCTCGCCGTCCACAACGGTGTCGCCGATGATCTCTCCACCTTCCACAATTTCATCTTCGCCGGCCGCCACGTCATCGGAGCCCAGTTCAATGCCGTCATGAGGCGCCGGATCGTCGGGGCTGTGCTCCGCCCAGGCGCCGGTGGCGAAGGCGAACACCGACAACGCCACCGCCAGGGTCTTCAGCATCGAGATTAAAGCGTTCATTGGTTCACTCCCTTAGGTTGAGTGGAAAAATTGCACCGGCGTCCCGTTCATTTCACCGCTTCGCAATGCCGGTCTGAAACGTATCCTGCTCCGGGTCCGGATCGGGACGCTATCCCGTGCTTGCTCAATCAATACATCATGGCACCGCGGCGCACAACAGAGCAACAGATGCCGGTTCCGTCAGGCGCGTGCGCTTCAGACTGCGCCGGAACTTTTTCCACTGGAACCGGTCCAACCGCGCCGTGATGTTCCCGGCAGGCTTCCGGCGCACACAGGCCTGGCGCCATGCCATACCGGCGATTACCACGCGGAATTTTCGCGCCCCTCGCACCCCGATTTACGCCCCGGCAAGCGCCTGACACTGGCGGCCCTGCAAGACCACCCGCGCGGGCTGCTGCATCTCCACCGGGATGCATATTTCCGTGCGCAGGGATCCCGGGTTGCCCCGGACGGCGGGATCCAGATATATGTGGAGCACAGGGCCCTCGCGCAGGCGGATGCCTGATCGCGGGAACCAGTGCCAGAACAGCGACTCGTGCGCCGCCTGCAGGTTCCGGTACAGGCCCCGATGCAGGAACACCGCATAGGTTCCGCCTCCCACCTGCTTGCGGAAGAATTCCCCATCGGCCGCCGCGTCGCTTTCGACGCAGGCTTCGTAACGGCGCAGCGCATCCGGCGTGACTTCAGGCCAGTCGAGGGGGATACCAACGCGCATCCCGGGCGAAGTCCCGGGATGCGTCCGCCTGAGGAACTGGCGCAACGCGCGCCATGCCTCCCACGGCGATCGATTGTAGCCGCCGCGACGCTTGACGCCGATCACACCGAGTTCCGGTATGTGCCGGTATTCCGGTCCCGCCGGCAGCGCGGCGCTGCAACCGTCTGTTTCCGGGCGCGCCTGGATCAGCCCACGAATGAATTTTTTCGGCGTCACACCGAAGTGCAGCCGGAATGCGCGCGTAAACGCGGCGGGCGAAGAGTACCCCGCCAGGGCCCCTGCCTCGGTGACACTGCACTGCATGAACAGCAGGCGGAATGCGGCTTTCTCGAGCCGAAGCCGGCGAATGTGGGCCAGCACGGGTTCGCCCACATGGGAGGAAAACACACGATGAAAGTGAAATGGAGAAATGCTTGCCATGGACGCCAGAGCGGAAACGTCGATCTGATCGTCGCCGTGGGCGTCTATGTATTGCAGCACCGATTCCAGACGCTGCAGCCGCCGCGTCCAGCGCCTTTGCAGTCGCACCATCTCGTCCCCGCAGTCTCCGCCCGGAACGGCAAATACGCTTTGCAGTCTGCCAAACCGGTTTCGCATCACCCCGGTGATGCGCAGAATTAGACCGGATATCCGAGCGGAGGTTTCACCGACCAGGCGCGCCGGACCTTGCGGCCGGAGGTTCGGCGGCGAAAAATGCGCAATCACGGATCATTCCCCGGCCATCCCCTGGGGGGGTCGTTCGCGGTCGCCGGCTCCGTCAGACGCGGACGGCTTCCGATTCGGAGCTGCCGGCGGGCACCCCGGCTTTTGGCCTGTGCGCCCGTGACAGCAGAAGATATGCCGCAGGAATTACAAACAGGGTCAGGATCGTGCCGAATGCAAGACCACCCACAATCACCCATCCAATCTGCTGCCTGCTCTCGGCCCCGGCGCCCGTGGCGACCGCCAGCGGCAATGCGCCCAGGATCATCGCGAATGTGGTCATCAGAATCGGACGCAGGCGCAGTCCCGCCGCCTCTGCCACCGCCTCCTGCTTCGACCTGCCGGCTGCGCACAGGCGATTCGCAAAGTCCACTATCAGGATGCCGTTCTTGGTGATGAGCCCCACCAGCATCACCAGGCCAATCTGGCTGTACACATTCAATGTACCGCCGGTCAGGTACAGCGCCAGCAGCGCGCCGGTTACTGCCAGCGGCACCGTGAGCAGGATGATGAACGGATCGACGAAACTCTCGAACTGCGCAGCGAGCACCAGATAAATGAACAGGACGGCGAATACAAACGTCAGCGCCAGGCTGCCGCTGGATTCGCGGAACTCCTTGGATTCTCCGTCCAGCGCCGCCCCGGCCACCGGCGGCAACACTTCCCGCGCCGTGCCTTCAAGGAAATCCAGCGCCTCGCTCAGCGACGCGTCCGGTCCCAGATTTCCGGTGATGGTCGCGGAGCGCAGCCGGTTGAAGTGGTTCAATTGTTTCGGCGCCGTGTCTTCGCGGACAGTGACGAGGCTGGACAGGGGAATCACGCGATCGCCGTCTCCGCGCACGTAAATCGCGTCAACGTCCCGCGGCGTATTGCGCTCCTGCCCGGCGAGCTGAATGATCACGTCGTACTGCTCGCCTTCGCGTTTGAAACGGGTGACCTGCCGGCCGCCCAGCAGGGTTTCCAGTGCGCGCCCGATCTCGTCCACCTCGACGCCCAGATCCGCGGCACGATTGCGATCGACGTCCACGCGCAGTTGCGGCTTGTCCAGTTTCAGATCGGTGTCCAGGCTGGCCAGTCCGGGATAGGCGCGCGCGCGTTCCATTATCTTGCCCACGTAGGTGCCGATCTCGGCGTAGCTCGGGCCCTGGATCACGAACTGCACCGGCTGGCTCCGGAATCCCTGCCCGAGGGACGGCGGGTTGATGGAAAATGCCAGCGCGCCGGGCAGCGCCAGCAACTTCGGCAGCAGCTCCGCGGCAATCTCCTGCTGGCTGCGCTCCCGCTCGCGCCAGGGCTTCAGCGAAATGAATCCCAGGGCGGTTGTCACGGGCGTCGGTGATTCCAGCCCCGGCGCAACCACCGTGAAATAGACGGATACCTCCTCCACGGATTTCAGTATGCCGTCGAGGATGCGCGCGTACCGGTCCGTGTACTGGACGCTCGACCCCTCGGGCGTACTGATGATGGCCATGACGAAACCCCGGTCCTCCAGCGGCGACAGCTCTCCTTTCAGAACCCGGAACAGCGTGACGCTGGCGCCGGCCACGGCGACCAAGAGCAGGACCGCGTACCAGCGCAGGCGCAGCACCGGGCGCAGCACCTGCTGATAGGACCTCGTTAACGCCTCCAGGAAATTGCCTATGGCGGTGTACAGGCGCCCGTGCGCCGGTTCCGGACGCAGCAGCCGCGAGCACATCATCGGCGACAGGGTCAACGCAACGAAGCCGGAGATCAGCACCGCGCCCGCAACCGCCATGGCGAACTCGGTGAACAGCCGGCCGGTATTGCCGCCAAGCAATGCCAATGGCGCGAACACGGTCGCCAGCGTCAGGGTCATGGCGATGATTGCGAAACCAATCTCACGGCTGCCCTCCAACGCGGCCGGCATCGGCTGCATGCCGCGCTCCACGCGCCGGTGCACGTTTTCCAGCATCACGATGGCATCATCCACCACCAGCCCGATGGCAAGCACCAGCCCCAACAGCGTCAGCACGTTCACCGAAAAACCCAGCGCGTAGATGAAGATATATGAGCCCACCAGCGACACCGGGATCGTAACGAACGGAATCAGCGTGGCGCGTAACGTGCGCAGAAACAGGAACGTCACCAGCGTGACCAGCACCAGCGCCTGGAGCAGCGTGAAAAACACCTCCCGGATGGAGGCGTTAATGAAGATGGAGCTGTCAAAACTTATCTCGACCTTCATCCCCTCCGGCAGCGCGGCAGCGATGCGCTCGATCTCGGCGCGGGACTGCCGGGCCACCGCCAGCGTGTTGGCCTTGGACTGCTTGACCACGCCCAGCCCCACGGCGGTCCGGCCGTTCATGCGGACGAATTTGCGTTCTTCCTGGGCACCCAGTTCCGCGTACCCTACGTCGCGCAGGCGTACCAGGCGCCCGTTGGCCTCCCGGATTATCAAGTCGTTGAATTGCTCCGGCGTATGCAGATCGGTCTCCGCCAGCACGGTGAATTCGCGTTGCGTGCTTTCGATCCGGCCTCCGGGGATCTCGACGTTGCGGCTGCGCAGCGCCTGTTCCACGTCCCCGACGGTAACGCCGTGGGCTGCCAGCTTGCCGGCCTCCAGCCACAGTCGCATGGCATAGTTCCGGTCGCCGCCCATGACGACGCGGGCGACGCCGGGGATGGTCTGCAGCCGATCCTGAATGTGCCGATCGGCATAATCGGTCAGCTCAAGGATGTCATGTCGATCGCTGGTAAATGCAATCCAGACGATCGGAATGGCGTCGGCCTCGACCTTGGAAATAATCGGCTCTTCCACGTCGTCCGGCAGTCTGCCGCGCACGCGGGACACGCGGTCGCGCACGTCGGCGGCGGCTGCATCGGGGTCCCGTTGCAGCAGAAACCTGATGGTGATCTCGCTGACCTCCTCGCGGCTCGACGATTTCATCGTGTCCACGCTTTCCAGGCCGGCAAGGGAGTCTTCCAGCGGCCGGGTCACCTGGCTCTCGATTACTTCCGCCGATGCGCCCTCATAAACCGTGCGCACCGAGACCACCGGCTGGTCAATGTCGGGGTATTCCCGCACCGGCAGACGCTCGAACGCCATGTAACCGAGCAGGACGATCATCAGGCTGACGACCGTCGCCAGCACCGGCCGGCGGATGGAAATTTCCGAAAGGATCATGGCGGGGGCACGCTAGTTCCCGTTTGACAGCAACGGCGCGGCAACCACGCCGGCGCCATCCTGAAGTTTCTGCTGCCCTTCGCTGACCACGACCGCGCCGGCTTCCAGTCCGGCCACGATTTCCACCAGCCCCGGCTTGCGCAATCCGGTCCGGACGGGGGTCAGGTACGCTGTTCCGTCCCGCACCTGGTAAACAAACTGCCGCTCGCCAATGGGGACGATGGCCTGTTCCGGGATCCACAGCGCGTCCGCACGCACGGCGAGCACCAGTTCCGCGTCGGCGAACATCCCGGGGCGCAGACGCCCCTCGGGATTGTTAATGCGCGCGCGCAGCAGAAAACTCCGCGTGGCGGCGTCAATTCGCGGGTCAATGGCATAAACCTCGCCGCGGAAAGATTCATCCGGAAACGCGTTGATGCGGACATTGACCGTCTTCCCCGGCGCAAGCTGCACCGCGAAGCGTTCCGGCACGCTGAAGTCCACCTTCAGCGGATCAATGGACTCCAGATTGACCAGCTCCTGACCGGCCTGCAGATAATCGCCGGGGCTGACGCGGCGCAAACCGAGAATGCCGCCGAACGGGGCGCGGATGACGGTCTTGTCCAGCCGGGCCCTGGCGAGGGCCAGCGCCGCGCGCGCCTGGTCCAGCGCCGCCACCGTTTCGTCGTGATCCTGCTGGCTGACGACGTTTTTCGCGCGCAGCTCCTCGACGCGCTTCATCTTCAGTTCCTGCAGCGCCAGCGTCGCCTCGTTCTGGCGCAGCACTGCGGTCCATTCCTCGTCCGCGATGCGCGCCAGGACACGGCCCTGTTCCACGGCGGCACCTTCGGCAATGTCGAGTCTCGCGATGCGCCCGGCGATCTCCGCGCGAATGACGACCGATTCATCCGCCAGCAATGTCCCGACCGCGCGGAACGTGTCCTCTGCCGGGGCGGTTTCCGCGGTTGCCAGCAACACCGGCACCGGCGGAGGGTCTGATGTCCCCGCGCCGGGTGCTACGACGGGAACCGCAGCCGGCCGCGGCCAGAAAAGATAGCCGGCGCCGCCGACAAGCAGTACGGCCAACAGCGCGGCAATCCGCATGCCGGTGTGAGCGCGCCCGGCGCCGGTATCCATGCTCATGATTCCACCGTCAGGACGCCGCGCAGAAAGATATCCACGAATGAAGTGCAGTAATAGCCCGGATCGCCGGCGAAGCCGACGCCGTCCAGATGCGGCAGCAAAAACTGCGACTGGAAGTAGAAAACATTCCCGGCCAGCAGCCCCAGCGCCATCACCGCCGGATCCAGTTCCCGCCGCACATGGCCGTCCCGCTGGCCGGACCGGAAGATGGACACGAGCGTGGCGAAATTCCCGCCAAACGCCCCTTCCACCATCCGGCGCCCGCGTTCGGCGTCGCCCTGCGCCAGTTCCCGCAGGATCAGCCGCGCCACGCACTGATTCCGCATCAGGTAATCGAGGTGCGCGCCCGCAAAATGATGAATACGATCGGCAAAGGTCCCGGTCCCACGGGTGAGTTCCGCGAGCAGGCGCGCCGTATTTCCGCTCGCCTGCTTCATCACCGCGAGATACAAACCGTCCTTGCTGCCGAAATGATGAAAAATATTCCCCTTGCTGACCCCGGCCCGTTCCGCAACGGCGCTCAGCGGGACGGCATCGAAACCCCGCTCGGCGAACAACTCCATGGCCGCTTGCAAAATTGCCCCTGCCGCCTCCTGCAGGAGCGACGAATCTTGTGAAATCAAAGGCTTGGATTCCACCCTGGCATTCTCCAAGAGTACCGACCAACCGTCCGGTCAGGCTAGCACGCTTGCTGCCTCCCCGGCAATTGATTCAGTGATGTATAAGGAATCAGCGCCGTCCGCGGAGACTGCCGCGTGCGATGCCACGCACGCGGAATCCGCCGTTCAGATTCCAGCAACATCCGCTGCGGGATACGGTCTTCGAAAAGCCGCTGCAAGCGCCGGATCCGCCACGCCGATTCCGGGGGTTGTGAAGTTTGCCTGCTGGTCTGTGTCTTGTGGCTTGTAGCTTGTTGCTTGTAGCTTGTGACTTATGACTTGTAACTTGTGACTGCCTCTATGGCCCAATCCATCCGCTACGAGCTCCAGATCCAGGTGCAGACCGCGTTCATACCCGATCAGTCCGCGCCGGACCAGAATCATTTCGTATTTGCCTACACGATCACGATCACCAACACCGGCACCATGCCGGTGACGCTGTTGCGGCGTCACTGGGTTATCACTGATGCCAACAATCAAGTGCAGGAAGTGCGCGGCGACGGAGTCGTCGGCCAGCAGCCGCGGCTCGCGCCGGGGCAGGCATTCCGCTACACCAGCGGCGCCATCCTCGAGACCCCGGTCGGTTGCATGCAGGGCAGTTACAGCATGGTGGCCGATGACGGAGTCGAATTCGACGCGCCGATCCCCGCGTTCAACCTGTCGCGCCCGAATACTCTGAACTGATGGCGACCTACGCCGTTGGCGATCTGCAGGGATGCCTGCGGGAACTCCACGAACTTCTGCATCACATCAACTTCGATTCGCGCCGGGATCGGCTCTGGTTCGTCGGCGATCTGGTCAATCGCGGGCCGGCCTCACTCGGTGTGCTGCGTTTCGTGTACGGTCTCGGAGAAACGGCCGTCGTCGTGCTCGGCAATCACGATCTGCATCTGCTGGCGGTGGCGGCGGGCGTGGTTCCGGCAAAACGCAAGGACACGCTGGAGGAGATCCTGCGCGCTCCGGATCGCGGGGCGTTGCTGGAGTGGTTGCGGCGCCGGCCGCTGTTCAAGCGCCATCGGCGGCTGGGATTCGCGATGGTGCACGCGGGACTGCCGCCGCAGTGGACGCTGTCGGACTCGGCCCGTTACGCGAAGGAAGTGGAGGCCATGCTCGCCTCGCGCCGGATGGCGGCGCTGCTTGGCTCCATGTACGGCAACCAGCCCGATACCTGGGACCCGGGGTTGCGCGGCGATGACCGGTTGCGCTTCTTCATCAACTGTTTCACGCGCCTGCGGTACTGTGATGACTCGGGGCGCGCGGCGTGGGAAGAGAAAGGGCCGCCGGGCACGCAGCGGCCGCCGTTCCGGCCATGGTACGCGGCACGCAACCGGCGCACGCGTCGATCGCGCATAATCTTCGGACACTGGTCCACGGTGCATCTCGGCACGCGCCAGAACTTCGCCAGCGCCGGCGTGTATCCGCTGGATCGGGGCTGCGTCTGGGGCGGCGAGCTGATTGCGCTGCGGCTGGAAGACCGGCGTCTGTTCCGGGTACCGTCCCGACAGCCGAAAGTATTTGAGGACTAGCGACAGCAGGTGGTCGGAAATTCATGGTGCGCCGTCCCTGGCGCATTTTCATCCGTGCCGCGGGGTCAAGGAGTCCTTTCCGATCTCGTTAGAAAGTGAAATCCCAGCACCTCGCGATGGGAAATATAGGATTTATTCCACATGCTGTAATCGCCCCGGACCGGTAGGCCCGGCTCATGCACCCGCAGTAGATTCTCCGCCCGCGCCACTCCGCCGGCCCGTGGCCGATTAGCAGGTTGATGCAAAAGTCCGTCCCTGGACTTTTGCCTCTCGCTTCGGCCAAAGCGCAGCTTCGGCCTCGCTCCGTTTATCAAGCACGTGCGTGCTTGATAAACGAAGCGTCCCCACCGACCGCCATGGACGACCGCCAGGGATGGTGGAAGTGCAGAAAATGCCTGGAGCAATTTTCTGCCGGCGGAAGTGCAGATTTCGCAGGAGCAGGAAATCTGCCAAGGGGCGCCACAGGCTGATGCAAAACAGAGTTTTGCATCAGCCTGTTAGCGGGGTCGGACAGCCCGCTCCAGAAC
>JACORW010000113.1 GCA_016179185.1 Gammaproteobacteria bacterium
CCAGAATGCCCACCATCAGAAGGGTGAATCACCCGCGGAGGAGAAAAGCATGAAAACACCGAGCATTGATATAGGCATTCCGGAGAAGAAGCGCAAGGCCATCGCCAAGGGCCTGTCCCGGCTGCTGGCGGACAGCTACACGCTGTACCTGAAGACGCACAACTACCACTGGAACGTCACTGGGCCCATGTTCAACACGCTGCACCTGATGTTCGAGGCGCAGTACAACGAGCTGGCGCTGGCAGTGGATACCATCGCCGAGCGCATCCGTGCCCTGGGTTATCCGGCGCCGGGCTCATACAAGGCCTATTCGGAGCTGACCGTCATCAAGGAAGAGATCGACCAGCCGGATGCAGAGACGATGATTCGCCGGCTGGTGGAAGGTCAGGAAGCCGTGGCGCGGACCGCGCGCGCGATCTTCCCGGCGGCAGATGATGCCGCGGACGAGCCGACGGCGGACGTGCTGACGCAGCGGATGCAGATCCATGAGAAGAATGCCTGGATGTTGCGCAGTCTGATTTCTTAATTCTGCTGGATTCCGGCTCACGCCTGCTTCGCAGGCGGGCCGGAATGACGAATACCGACAGGGATTGGAGCTGACGCTCGATCCCTGAGCTGTAAAAAACCCGATTCCCACTGCAATGGGGGGTCAGAGCTCCAGCTCTGACCCCTGTGCAGGGGAAACTTTTTTCCAAAATTTGACATCAACCTGAGGAGCAACAGAGTCATGAGCACGAACAAAGAGAAGCACCGCGTACCTGACGTCACCTTCCGCATCCGCCGCGACCACGAGTGGGTCGAGCGCAAGAGCGCGGATATCTTCAAAGGCCGGACCGTGATCGTGTTCTCCCTGCCGGGAGCCTTCACGCCCACGTGTTCATCCACCCACGTGCCGCGCTACAACCAGTTCGCACCGCTGTTCAAGAAACTAGGCGTGGACGAGGTCATCTGCGTGTCGGTCAATGACTCCTTCGTCATGAATGAATGGCAGGAGGACCAACAGGCTTCTGCCATCACCTTCCTGCCGGACGGCAATGGTGACTTCACCCGCGGCATGGGCATGCTGGTGTCCAAGAACGATCTCGGTTTCGGCGACCGTTCCTGGCGCTATTCAATGCTGGTGAAGGACGGCGTCGTGGAAAAGATGTTCATCGAGCCCGAGCGCGCAGGAGACCCCTTCGAGGTCTCCGACGCCGACACGATGCTGAGTTACCTTGCGCCGAAGGCGGCCAAGCCCCTCGACATCACGGTGTTCTCGCGCAAGGGTTGCCCGTTCTGTGTCCGCGCCAAGGGCCTGTTGCACGATGCGGAGCTGGACTTTGAGGAACTGGTGCTGAACCGCGACTTCACGGATCGCACGTTGCGGGCCGTGGCCGGGGCCACGTCCGTGCCGCAGATCTTCATCAACGGCGAGCATATCGGCGGTTCCGAGGCGCTGGAAACTTGGCTGCAAACCCGCCGGGCAGCCTGAGGGCCCGCGCAGAGCTGCCACGCGCCGACATTCCGTCGTCGTGTACGGGTGCGGCGCGCGACGAGTATAGTTGTCCGGAATGACCACCATCACGAAGGCGTTCTTCGAATCCCTGGATGCCGCCGATCCGCTGGCGCCGTTGCGCGGGCAATTTGATCTCGGGGACACGCTGTACTTCAACGGCAACTCCCTAGGTCCGCCGCCGCGTTCCGCGCGGGATCGACTGCGGCAGGTGGTTGAATCCCAATGGCGGGCCGGGCTGGCGCGTGGCTGGGACATGCACGACTGGCTGCATCTGCCGGAGCGGGTCGGTGACAGGATCGCCCGCCTGATCGGTGCCGCGCCGGGAGAGGTCGTGGCCGGAGACTCCACGTCCGTGTGTCTGTTCAAGCTGGCAGCGGCCGCGCTGCAAAGCACGGAGCGCGCGCAGGTCGTCACCGACGAGGCCAATTTCCCCACCGACCTGTACGTGCTCTCGGGCCTGCGGGAAATAACCGGCCGCAGGATCGAGGTGCTGCGCCGGCCGGTGGACCGCATCGCCGCGTCCGTTTCAGGCCAGACCGCGCTGGTGACGCTGACGCATGTCAACTTCAAGACCAGCCGCATGCACGACATGCCGGCCCTGACCGCCGCCGCCCATGATCACGGGGCGTTGATCCTCTGGGATCTTTCGCACAGTGTCGGCGCGGTGCCGCTGGCGCTCAATGCCTGCGGCGCGGATCTCGCCGTCGGCTGCACGTACAAATTCCTGAACGGCGGCCCGGGCGCGCCGGCCTTTTCATTTGTCGCACAGCGCCACCACCAACGGCTGCTGCCGATGTTGCGCGGCTGGATGGGGCATGCTTCTCCGTTTCAATTTTCCGGCGAATACACCTCCGCTTCCGACTCGCGGCGCTATGCGGTCGGGACACCGGAGGTGCTGGCGCTGTCCTCGGTGGACGCGAGCCTGGAGGTGTTCGACGGCATAGACATGACCGTGGTCCGGGAAAAGTCCGTGCGCATGAGCGGGCTGCTGATGGAGCTGATCGAACACGAATGCGGCGAATTCGGAATGGAGATCGCGACGCCGACCGATCCGGCGCAGCGCGGCAGCCACGTCGCGGTGCGGCATCCAGAGGCCTGCACCATCATGCAGGCGCTGATCGCCGAAAATATCATCGGCGATTTCCGTACCCCGGACCTCATGCGCTTTGCCATCGCTCCGCTGTATCTGCGCTACGCCGACCTCCTGGAACTCGTCGCCGCGCTGCGGAAGACAGTGGAGACCCGGCCCTGGGAATCGGACGTGTTTCGGCGCCGGGCAACGGTGACCTGAGTTCATTCGAGTATTGTGGGGCCGGGTTTGTCCCGGCCATCCTTTGGCCGGCGTAAAGCCGGCCCCACAGGATTCATCAAGGTGTTTGCTACAATGGCGCCCCCTTTTTTCCGGGCCACCCGATGTCCAGAAAACAGTTCAAGAAAGTTGTGCTCGCCTATTCCGGCGGGCTCGATACCTCCGTGATCCTGAAGTGGTTGCAGGAGCAGTACGGCTGCGAGGTGGTCACGTTCACCGCCGACATCGGCCAGGGCGAGGAGCTGGAGCCCGCGCGCGCCAAGGCCAAAGCATTGGGCGTCAGGGAGATTTTCATCGAGGACCTGGTGGATGAGTTCGTGCGCGACTTCGTCTATCCGATGTTTCGCGCCAACACGCTGTACGAGGGTGAATACCTGCTGGGAACCTCCATCGCCCGGCCGCTGATCGCCAAATACCTGGTGGAGATTGCACAGCGCACCGGTGCTGACGCCGTGGCCCACGGCGCCACCGGCAAGGGCAATGACCAGGTGCGCTTCGAGCTGGGCGCCTATGCGCTGAAGCCGGACATCAAGGTCATCGCGCCGTGGCGCGAATGGGACCTCACCTCCCGTGAAAAGCTGCTGGATTACGCCAGGAGCCACGGCATTCCCGTCGAGGGGCGACGCGGCACGCAGGCGCCCTATTCCATGGACGCCAACCTGCTGCACATCTCCTACGAGGGCGGCATTCTCGAGGACCCCTGGTACGAACCGGAGGAGACGATGTGGCGCTGGACCGTTTCTCCCGAAAAGGCGCCGGATGAGCCGGATACCGTCCTGCTGGATTTCGAAAACGGCGACCCGGTGGCGCTGAACGGCCGGCACTTCGGCCCGGCGGACATGCTGCGCGCGCTGAACAAACTCGGCGGCAGGCACGGCATCGGCCGCACCGATATCGTCGAGAACCGCTATGTGGGCATGAAGTCCCGCGGCTGCTACGAGACGCCGGGCGGCACGATCCTGCTCAAGGCGCACCGCGCCATGGAGTCCATCACGCTGGACCGCGAGGTGGCGCACCTGAAAGATGACCTGATGCCGCGCTACGCGAGCCTGATCTACAACGGCTACTGGTGGAGCCCGGAGCGGCACGCGCTTCAGAACCTGATTGATGAAACCCAGCAGCGCGTCAACGGCACGGTGCGGCTGCGCCTCTACAAGGGCAATGTCATGGTTACAGGACGGAAGTCACCGACCCACAGCCTGTTCGACGCCACCATTGCGACCTTCGAGGACGACGCCGGCGCCTACAACCAGAAGGACGCCGAGGGCTTTATCCGGCTGAACGCGCTGAGATTGAAGATTCTCGGAAGGAAAAAATAGGCCCTCCGGCGAGCGCTGCGTGGGACCAGATCCCATGTTGGAGGGCCGTGTGAGGCCATGGATGGCGGAACTCGAGCCTACAGGGATGTACTCGCCGGCGTGCCCGACAACATGGGATCGGGTCACGCGCAAAAGCTCGCATCAGCGTCGATTGCACTCGCCGTAAAGGCAACCCCCCAGCCGCGAGACGGTCGTTGCCTGCGCAAACAGGCTGAACAGCACCGCTCCGTACACGAGCGACTGCAGCGTGTACCAGGACGGCAACGCCAGCGGCAGCGACAATGCCAGCGCCATGGTCATACTGCCGCGCACACTGCCCCACGTGAGCATGACCTGATCGCGCAATGTGATCCGTTCCACGCCCGGCAGATGGCTGGCCGGGCCCAATATCAAAAACACAACGCCGCTCCTCGACAGAAGCACGGCCGCCGCGCCGATGATCATTGCCAGCCATTGATCGGCGAACATCGCCGGCGTGATGCTGACACCTGCCAGAAGAAACACCAGCGATCCGGCGAACTGCGCCATGAATGTCCACAGCGCCGCCGGGAACTCGTGTTCGTCACCATGGTGCGGAAGCCGGGAACAAAGCACGAGCCCGGCAACCAGCACGGCCAAGGCGCCGGAAACCTGCAGCACATCCTGGGCCAGGACGAATACCCCATAGGCGCAGACAATGGAGAGAACGCCGAAGCTGTTTGTGCCCGGAAGGCGGCGCCACACCAGGCGCAGCAGAAATCCGCCTGCTCCGCCGACAGCCAGTCCGCCGAAGAACAACCGGCAGAAATCCATTGCCACGTCGGGCGCGCCAATTGCACTGCTGTCCTGCAACGCCAGTGAAAGTATCAGCGAAAACAGCAGCACGGAGGCCGTGTCGTTGAAGATGCTCTCGCCTTCCAGTGTCCATACCGTCCGTTCCGCTGCGCCGGACCGGATCAGCAGCGAGAACATTCCCGTCATCTCGGTGGAACTCAGGATCGCCCCCGCCAGCAGCGCCACGACCCATGGGAATCCCTGTGGATGATCGATGCCGGTGTAACTGATGACCGCCACCATCGCGGCGGCCACCAGCATCAGCGGGAACGCCAGCATGGAAACCGCGAAGGCGTTCCGGCGCAGCATCTCCATGTCCAGGCGCAGCGCCGACTCGAACACCAGGCTTGGCACAATGAAATGCGATATGAAGACGCCCAGGTTGTGCCAGCGGATCCCGAGTTCGACCGCAAACACGCGGGTCGCAATTTCCGAGGCCAGGAAGCCGAGCGGCACAAGCACCACGCTGCGCGGCACCCGGGCCCGGTCCGCAAGCGGCTCAAGCAACAGGCCCAGGACCAGAAGGCCGAGAAAGAACAGCGCGGTATTTGCCGAAGGCATGGTCAGCGGTTTCCGGCCACCGCGGCCGCTGCCCTCAGCGCCGGAAGCGCCGGGCGATCCAGTAATCCACGCTGAACCAGCGGCCCGCACCGATGCAAAACAGCGCCAGCAGCATGACAAAATACGTCGCGGCCCACTCCATTCCGTTGTTGGAGGACACAATGCTGCCGAATTCGGTCAGCCAGTCATAGTCGCCGTGTTCCTTCAGAATGTCCTTGGCAACGGCCAGCCGCTCAATGGCTTCCGATGCATGTTCGGAGGCAAAGGCGCTCTTCGGATCGTTCAGCGCCTGCCAGCCGTGGTCCCAGTGCACCGTGGCCACGGCTACCACCATGGTTACCATCAACGGGATGGAGATCCAGCGCACGCCCAGCCCCAGCAGCAACAGGATCGCGCCGAAATACTCGGCGCCCCAGGCCATGTAGGCATTCAGGTATGGCAGCGGCAGGCCCAAGCCCCATTCCGCGTTGCCGAACCATTCGGCGGTGGAGTCAATGGAGCTGGCACTGTCGAACGGATTCCACTTGTTGTTCGAGGCCACCCAGAATACCGGAACGAGATAAAGTCTGAGCGCCAGCGGCCCCAGACACTCAATCGGCGCCCGCAGTTTGTCGAACACGCTCTGCGCCTGATTGGCGAGATTGATCAGTTTGTCCATGGCAGTCCTCCCGGTGATTGTCACCTAAATAGCTGTTCCAAAATGTAGGTCACGCACGCGGCCGGACCTGCGTTGCAAGGCCCGCGCGCGGTGTAACGGTTACCGAGTATCCGCGTTTTGGCCGCCATGATACAGGCGCCAACCCTCACGCTGCGACATACTTTGGTTTGACATCCGGATGCAGCTCGCTGAGCGGCCTGGACAGACCGTACTCGCCGACGATGCGGGCGTGGTAACGGCGTAATTCGCGCGGCTCGCGCACACCGCAGGAGTGGGCGATGATCCCCACCTCCTTGGTCATGTTTTTCTGGTAATGCATGACGCGCACGGACTTCTCCGCCGGATCCAGGCCGCGCTGCAAAATCACGTTGTGGGTCGTGATCCCGGTGGGGCAGGTGTTCTTGTTGCATTGCAGGGCCTGGATGCATCCGAGCGCAAACATGAACCCGCGCGCCGAATTGACGAAGTCTGCGCCCATGCACAGGGCCCACGCGACATCCGCGGGGGTTACGAGCTTGCCCGACACGCACACCTTGACCCGCTGGCGCAGGCCGTATTCGTTCAACTTGTCCACCACCATCGGCAGGCTTTCGCGCAACGGCAGGCCGACATCGTCAATGAGCGGCATCGGTGCCGCCCCGGATCCGCCTTCGGAACTGTCAATGGTGACGAAGTCCGGCGCATTCTCGCTGCCGCGTTCCAGAATCAGCGCGAACAGGCTGTCCAGCCAGCCCCAGGCGCCGATGACGGTCTTGATTCCCACCGGCTTGCCGGAAACCTCGCGCACATGGCGGATCATGTCCAGCAGATCGCCGTTGCCTTCCACTTCCACGTGCCGGTTCGGGCTGATGGAGTCCTTCCCGGCCGCGATGCCGCGGATGCGCGCGATCTCCTCGGTGACCTTTGCGCCCGGGAGGATTCCGCCCTTGCCGGGCTTTGCGCCCTGGCTCAGCTTTATTTCTACCATGCGGACCTGTTCGTGCCCGGTAACCTCCGCCAGCTTGCGATCATCCAGATTGCCGTTCAGATCGCGCACGCCGTACTTGGCGCTGCCGATCTGGAATACGATGTCTCCGCCTCCCTCGAGGTGGTAGGGCGACAACCCGCCTTCGCCGGTATTCATCCAGCAGCCCGCCATTTTTGCCCCGCGGGACAATGCCAGCACCGCGGGCCGCGAAATCGCGCCGAAGCTCATGCCCGAGATGTTGAACAGCGAGGAGGTCGTGTAGGGCCTGCGGCAATGGAGACCGATGGTCACCGGGCGCGGGTCCACGGCATCCTCGTCCAACGTGGGATACGGGCAATTGACGAACAGGATGGTCCCGGGGATGCGCAGATCGCGCGTAGAGCCGAACGCGACGGTGTTGTCGAGATTCTTCGCGGCACGGTAGCACCACGACCGCTGCGCGCGATTGAACGGGAGTTCCTCGCGGTCCATGGCGAAAAAATATTGCCGGAAGAACTCGCCCAGGTGCTCGAACAGGTAGCGAAACCGGCCGATGACCGGGTAGTTGCGCCGCACCGCGTGCGTGGACTGCGTGATGTCCACGACAAACATCACGATGACGACCAGGACGCCGATACCGACGGCAAACACGAACATCGCCGCCATCAGTTCCAGCGCATCCAGCAGGAACGCCCTCAACCCTTCGGAAACCGCCATGTGCGACTCCGCCGCAATTA
>JACORW010000114.1 GCA_016179185.1 Gammaproteobacteria bacterium
GCGCGTCCATGGATATTCCAGGCTCTTGGGGCCCTTCCGCTGCGCGCGGATCGTGGTACCCGATGCCACCCGTCCGGTCAGCGCCTTCGTGTTCATCAATAATCCCGTTAAGTTTAAACTACACGGGGAAAATTACTCATCCGTTTCAGCAGGGCGGAAGGAGGAAACATGGCAAGCCCGTCGCAGATTTTCGAGCGCAAGATCGAGAACATCCCGCACGACAAGGACGGTCTGCGGCTCTGGTTGCGGCTCGTGGCCTGTACGCAGATGGTGGAGCAGGAGATCCGCGCCATGTTGAGGGAAAAGTACGCAATGACGCTGCCGCGGTTCGAGCTGCTGGCGGCCCTGGACCGCGTCCCGGACGGACTCACCATGGGTGAGCTATCGCGCTGGCTGATGGTGACCAAGGGCAACATCACCGGGATAGCGGAGCGCCTGTCGGAGGACGGCTACATCAAACGAGCGCCCACGCCCACCGATCGACGCTCGTTCGTCGTCACGCTGACGCCGAGGGGGCGCAAGCTGTTCAAGGAGATGGAAACCGAGTACGAGCGCCTGCTGGACGAACTGTTCGCGGACATCTCCATAGACGATTTCGATTCCTTCACCGGGGTGCTGGCGCGGATCAAGGAGGTCATTGAAGTCCGCCGCGAGCAGCAGGGGCGCCTGGGCTGAATGGAGTCGGTGTTCATCACCGGTTGCAGTTCCGGGATCGGCCGCGCCGGCGCGATGGTGTTCGCCCGGAACGGTTACCGGGTGTTTGCGACGGTACGCAATTCGGGGGACGCCGAATCGCTTGCAAATTGGGCCGCCGGACAGCATGCGGCGCTGCATCCGGTGATCATGGATGTCACCGAGTCCGACCAGGTTGCCCGGGGCGTGCAGGAGGCGCTGGCCGTGGCCGGGCGGCTCGATGCTCTGGTCAACAATGCCGGCATCGCCGTCCCCGGCACATTTGAAAGGCTCCCTTTGAGCGAGTGGGAGCGGGTCATGCAGGTCAATTTTTTCGGACCGGTGCGCGTGACCCGCGCGGTGCTGCCGCAGATGCGGAAGCAGGGGAGCGGCAGGATCATCATGGTTTCCTCACTGTCCGCGCTGGTGGGGCTGCCGGGTATGGCGCCCTACAGCGCCTCCAAGGCGGCGCTGGAACTGGCCTCCGAAAGTCTGCGCCTGGAAGTGGATCGGTTCGGAATTTTCGTGTCGGTGGTGGAGCCGGGCGTCGTCGCCACCGCCATGCCGGTAAAAATCAGCGGGGATCTCGCCGCAACCGGAGATCCTCCTTATGCGGAGCTGCTCCGGCACCTGCATGCGCAATCCGTAGCCGGGACCGGTCGCGGGGAAGATCCGATGCGTGTGGCGGAGCTGTTGCTCGAGATCGCGCGGGCACCGAAACCGGCATTCCGCTATCCGGCGGGACGCCAGGCCCATGAAGTCCTGAAGGCCGTGGCGGCACTGGATGCCCCCGGCCGCGATGCGTTCATCCGCTCGGTGGATAGCACGGAGTGGTGGTCTGAAGGTTTGTCAAAAGCAGTGAAAAGTTCAAAGTGAAAAGTGGAAAGCAGAACTTGCACATGTCCACTGGCGCGCATTCCGGGCGAAACCGATCTTCACTTTTAACTTTCCACTTTTGACTTTTCACTTATTTCCACCAGCATGAAACCGCCTTCAGGTGTGTACCTGGGCTGGTGGATGGTCGCGGCAAGCGCCGTGGGGCTGTCCACCAATCCGGGGCAGTTTGCCTACGGCGCGCTGGGCGTCTTCATGTTGCCGCTGATCGCGGAGTTCGGCTGGAGCCGCACGGAAGTCAGCATGGCGCTGACGATATTTACCGTGACGCTGGCAATTTCCCTTCCCGTCCTGGGCATCCTTGTGGATCGATACGGCGCACGGCGCGTGCTGGTCCCATCGGTCCTGGTATTCGGTTTGTTGCTGCTGGCGATTCCGGCCGTCGTTTCGAGAACGTGGCACCTCTGGTTGTTGTTCGCGCTGATCGGGTCGCTGGCGGCCGGGGCGAATTCGCTGCCGTATATGCGCATTCTCGGCGCGTGGTTCGACCGGCGCCGGGGACTGGCTTTCGGCTTCGCCATGGCGGGCGGCGGCGCGGGGTACATGTATGTACCGCCGCTGCTGCAATGGCTTATTGATCAGTGGGGCTGGCGATCCGGCTATCTGGTTCTGGGCGGCCTGGTGCTGTTGATCGCCGCGCCCATTGCGGCCTTTGTGTTGCGCGACAGCCCCGGCGAATGCGGTGTGGCCGCGGAGGACGCGGCGCCGGCCGTTGTGGGGCCGGGTTCGCCCGGCCCGGCATCGGTTCGGCTGGGACTGCTTGCCTCCTTGTTCGCCATTTTCGCCGTGCTCTCCCTTTGCCTCTATGGGCTCCTCGCCCACCTGGTGCCGATGCTTGTGGATCGGGGTGCCCCCGCCCCGTATGCGGCACGCGTCGCGGCACTGCTCGGTGTGGCGATACTGATCTCCCGCGCCGCGGTCGGGTATTTGATTGATCGCTGGTCCGCGACCCGCGTGGCCGCCGGGTGCGCTGTGTTTTCGGCGGCGGGAATGGCGTGGTTTTCCGCCGGCGCATTTCAGGGTCCGGCCGTGTGGTTCGCAACGGGCCTCGTAGGGCTCAGCATCGGGGCAGAGATTGACATCCTCGCCTTCCTCACCTCCCGCTATTTCGGATTGCGACGGTTCGGCCGGATGTACGGCGTGCTGTTCGCGGCATTTCTCCTTGGAACGGCAGCGGGCCCGGTGACCTATGGCGCCCTGTTTGATCTCACCGGCGCTTACAATCTTGCATTGCAGGGAGGGGCCGCGATGTTGGTGTGCTGTGCCGTGGCCATGGCGGGCCTGCCGCGCTATAAGAGTGAGGTACAGTAACGCCCATGGCCGACGCGCCGGCGATCACGATCCGCGGGCTGAACAAGTGGTATGGGGACGCCCACGTCCTCAAGGACGTCAATCTCACGGTCAATCGCGGCGAGAAAGTGGTCATCTGCGGGCCGTCGGGTTCCGGCAAATCCACGTTAATCCGCTGCATCAACGGGCTGGAAGATCATCAATCCGGACTGGTGCAGGTCGGCGACGCGATCCTGAAGGATGCCGATGACCTGCGCGCAGTGCGCGCCGATGTGGGCATGGTATTTCAGCAATTCAACCTGTTTCCGCACCTCACGGTATTGGAAAACCTGACCCTGGCCCCGGTGTGGGTCCGCGGACACGCCGGCCGTGCCGCCGGGGAACGGGCGCAGGAGTACCTGCGCCGGGTGCGCATGGACGGATACGCGGCCAGATACCCGGCCCAGCTCTCCGGCGGGCAACAGCAGCGCGTGGCCATTGCCCGCGCCTTGTGCATGGAGCCGAAGATCATGTTGTTCGACGAACCCACGTCCGCACTGGATCCGGAAATGATCGGTGAGGTACTCGATACCATGAAAAGCCTCGCGCAGTCGGGCATGACCATGGTGTGCGTGACCCATGAAATGGGGTTCGCCCGGGAAGTCGCTCATCGCGTGGTATTCATGGACGAGGGGCGGATCGTGGAGGAAAACGGCGCGGCGGAGTTTTTTCTCCATCCCCGGAGCGAGCGTCTCAAGGCATTTCTGGGGCAGATCCTGCGGCCGGGATGAAGGGTGAAATATGGAAAATCGAACCGGGGGCGCTTCGTTACTGTTGTTCCGGAATCATGTTGCGCAGCCGCAACATTCGAGGTCTTGATGCCGATGGTTTAACCCTAAACTTCTTGACAGCTCCCCGCGCCAGCGGCTTAAATGCGCCCTGTCGGGATCTTAATTTCAGTGCAAAAAATCACAGGGGAACCAACCGTATGAAGACCCGTTTTCTCACCACTGCCATTCTTGCCGTCGTGACCGCCGGACCCGCGCTGGCGCAGCAAGGTGGCCTCGAAGAAGTTGTCGTAACGGCACAACGCCGTGAGCAGAACCTGCAAGATATTCCGGTCAGCGTGTCCGCGTTCTCCGGCGACGCCATCGAGTCCGGCAACATCAAGGCGGCGACCGATTACCTCTCGCAGACGCCGAATGTCAGTTTCACGGAGGACGGGCAGTCCGGCACGCGGGGACTCGGCATCAGCATCCGCGGCGTCAACAACCTGGTGACCGGCGAGAACGCCTTCATCAATTCCGTCGGCATCTACCTCGACGAGTTCAGCATCGCGTCGGTGCCAAACCAGGTCGCCAACCCGTTCCTGCCGGACATGGAACGCATCGAAGTGCTGCGTGGCCCGCAGGGCACGCTGTTCGGCCGCAACTCCCTCGGCGGCGCATTGAACCTGACCACGAAGTCACCCACCGATGGCATGGGGGGCAAGATCATCGTCGGCGGCGAGGATTACGAGAATGCGGGCTCACAGTACAACATCACCGCCATCGGCAATGCGGGACTGTCCGATACGTTCAAGGCGCGCGGCGTGCTGTACTGGGAGGACAGCTCGGGCCTCGTGGAAAACGTCACATCAGCCGGCAATGACAGCGGCCATGAATTCTTCGACGCGCGCCTGAA
>JACORW010000015.1 GCA_016179185.1 Gammaproteobacteria bacterium
CCGGGATGAACCCGGCCCCACAGGATTGGTGGAATCGGGAGAGGGATTTGACATGGGCGCATTCACGTTCAAGCTTCCGGACCTGGGCGAAGGCACAGTGGAGTCCGAGATCGTGCAATGGCGCGTGCAGCCCGGCGATCACATCGAGGCCGAGCAGCCGCTGGTGGACATGATGACCGACAAGGCCACCGTGGAGATCACATCCCCTGTGAGCGGCAAGGTAGTGAAGCTCGCCGGGCAGGCCGGCGACATGATCGCCGTGGGCGCGGAGCTCGTGGTTTTTGAGACCGGCGAAGAAACCCGTTCGGACGGCGCGAGAACAGATTCCATGATCCTGGCCCCCGCCGCGCTGACGGCAGCCGGCGGTTCCGTGGCCGCAATGCCGGCGGGTCCGGTGAACGCACTGTCGCGCAAAGCCCAAGCCTCGCCGGCGGTGCGCAAACGCGCACGGGAAACGGGCGTGGACCTGACAACGGTGAAGGGCAGCGGTCCGAGCGGTCGCGTGACACGCGCGGACCTCGAGGCCATCGCACTCGCAGGATCCGCTGCGCCGGCGGCCTCCGAACAAACCGGCGTCAAGCGAATCGGCCAGCACGAGATCAGACTCATCGGTCTGCGACGGAAGATTGCCGAACAGATGACGGTGGCCCATCGGCACATCCCGCACTTCACCTACGTGGAGGAAGTGGACGTGACGGAGCTGGATGCGCTGCGCAAACACCTGAACGAGATCCATGGGGCCACGCGGCCGAAACTGACGTTTCTGCCGTTCTTCATGCGCGCCATCGTGCGCGTGCTGATGAATTTCCCCCAGTGCAACGCCCACTTCGACGACGGAAAGGGGATCATCACGCGCTTCGAGGCGGTGCACATGGGAATTGCCACGCAGACGGCGCAGGGGTTGATGGTGCCGGTGGTGCGGCACGCGGAGGCGCTGGACCTGTGGCAGTCCGCCGCCGGGATCGCGCGGGTCGTGGATGCCGCTCGCGCCGGCAAGGCCGCGCGCGAGGAACTGGCCGGTTCCACGATCACGCTGACCAGCCTGGGCGCCCTGGGCGGGATCGTCTCGACGCCGATCATCAACCACCCCGAGGTGGCCATCATCGGCGTCAACAAGGTGCAGCAACGGCCGGTGTTCCAGGATCGCGTCGTCGTGCCGCGGTTGCTGATGAACCTGTCCTCTTCCTTCGATCACCGCGTCGTGGACGGGCATGACGCGGCGCGGATGATCCAGGCGCTGAAGTCGCTGCTGGAGCATCCGGCGACGCAGTTTATCTGAAATCGCGACGCCGCTGCACGGCGCCATTGCAAAATATGTGATGTGATCGTATATTTTGCACATGTGGATCCGGCGGCAGGTTGAGGCACGGCTCAGGCGTTCCCACCGCACGCGGCCGGTCGTGGTCCTGACCGGCGCAAGACAGACCGGCAAGACATCCACTCTGCGCCGCCTGTTTCCAAGACATGGTTTTGTTTCCCTCGACCTGCCTTCCGAGGCTGAACAGGCGGAAAAGGATCCGGTGACGTTTCTGCGACGGCACCCTGCCCCGGCAATCATTGATGAGGTTCAGTACGCGCCGGCATTGTTCCGCCATCTCAAATCCGCGGTGGATGCAAACCGGGATCGCAACGGGCAGTACCTGCTCACCGGCTCGCAGAAGTTCACGCTGATGAAGGGGGTGTCGGAGTCTTTGGCCGGCCGCGCCGACATCATTGAGCTCGAAACCCTGTCGCTGGCAGAGATCCTGGCGGCCCGTGCAAAGACCGGAATCGAAACAGCCATCGTCCGCGGCGGGTTTCCGGAATTGCATGCGAATCCGGAGATTGACGTACCCGCGTTTTACGCGTCGTATCTTGCCACGTATCTGGAACGCGATGTGCGTTCCCTTGCCGGTGTCGGAAGTCTGCGCGACTTCGAGCGATTCGTGCGCGCCTGCGCCCTGCGGGCGGCAAATTTGCTGAACAAGGCCGACCTGGCGCGCGACGTCGGCATTGCCCCGTCCACTGCCAACCAATGGTTGTCCATCCTGGAAGCATCCGGGCAGATTGTGCTGCTCGAGCCCTGGTTCTCGAATCGCACAAAATCCATCGTCAAGAGCCCGAAGTTGTACCTGGCGGATACCGGACTGCTTTGCGCTTTGCTGAACGTAAGTTCGACCGATCAATTGCGCCGAACTCCGAACGCCGGAGCGATCTGGGAGACATTTGCCTTCGCCCAGCTGCGCCACCGCGAACGGCATGCTGGAAGATTGCACAGCCTGTATTATTATCGTGACCGCAGCAGGGAAGTTGATTTTGTCGTTGATGCCGGGAACCGCGTGGATCTGTACGAAGCAAAGTGGACTGAACTCCCCATGGAATCCGACACGACAAATCTGCGGTTCGTGCGCGATATCATCGGCCCGGCCCGGATTCGAAGCAGCGCGGTGATTTGTCGTGCGCCAAACAGTTTTCCCCTGCAACGGGGATTTCGGGCGCTCGCAGTCATGGATTTGAGCTGAGATCCACGTGCAGCGAACGACACCATGAGCAAACCGGAAACCGCCATCGTCGTAGGGGTCGGACCGGGGCTCGGCCTTGCGATCGTCAAGGGGTGCGTTGAAGCCGGGATGAATGTCGTTGCCGCGGCGCGGAACGTCGAGCGCGTCGAAAAACTTGTCGCTGACCTGGGACCGTCGGCAAGGGCGGTGACCTGCGACGTCACGCAAGAGAAACAGGTGGCGGAATTGTTCCTGCGGACCGCATCCCTGTTTGGCGCACCCGCGCTGGTGGTCTTCAACGCCGGCGCCTTCGTGCCGAAGGGCATACTCGAAACCGACACCGAGGAATTCGAACGCTGCTGGCGCGTCGGTTGTCTCGGCGGGTTTCTCGTGGGGCGCGAGGCCGTGCGCGCAATGCTCGATGCCCCCGGAGACGCCGGCAAGACAATCATCTTCACCGGCGCCACGGCCAGCCTGCGCGGCAGCGCCCGCTTTCACAATCTGGCCGTGGGAAAATTCGGGCTGCGCGCACTGGCCCAGAGCATGGCCCGCGAACTGGGGCCGAAGGGCATCCACGTGGCGCACGTGATCATAGACGGGCAGATCCGCGCCGAAAAGGATGGGTATCGCGAAGCGGAACGGGGACCGGACGCCGTGCTGCACCCGGATGCCATTGCCGCCAGCTACCTGGCGCTGCACCGGCAGCCGCGCAGCGCCTGGACGCAGGAACTCGATCTGCGCCCGTGGGTGGAAAAATTCTGACTCTTTAGCGCGAGTTTCCGCGCCGCGAGCGGCCGCCGCGCTTCTGTTCCGAACGGCGATGCCAGTGCGGTTTCTGTTCGCCGCGAGACTTGTGCGGGGCGTGCGCGTGATGACCCGGTCTGGATTTGCCGCCACGGGATCCGCCCTTCGCGCCCGTGGTGACCAGCGCGGCCAGGGGCTCGAACCCGGGCACATTCCGGCGCGGGATCTCCGAACCGATCAGCCGCTCAATATCCGCCAGCAAATCCGCCTCGTCCGCGGACACCAGCGACACCGCCGCGCCCTTGAGTCCCGCGCGGCCGGTGCGGCCGATGCGGTGCACGTAGGATTCCGCGTCCAGCGGCAGCTCGTAATTGACCACGTGCGGCAACTGCTCGATGTCGAGTCCGCGTGACGCCACGTCGGTGGCCACCAGCACCCGCACCCGGCCGGATTTGAAATCCGCCAGCGCGCGCGTGCGCTGATTCTGGTTCTTGTTGCCGTGAATGGCCGTGGCCTGCAGGCCGGCGCGATCGAGCTGATTGGCCAGCTTCTCGGCGCCGAACTTCATGCGCGTGAACACCAGTACCTGGCGCCAGTTCTGCTCCGTGATCAGGTGCGCCAGCAATTCGCGGCGCCGATCCTTGTCCACCGGGTGCACCAGTTGCGTCACGTTCTCCGCCGGGCTGCTGATGCGGGCAATCTGTATAAGCTGCGGGTCCCGCAACAGTCCCTGAGCCAGCGTCCGGATCTCATTGGAGACGGTGGCCGAAAGCAGCAGATTCTGCCGCTGCTTCGGCAGCAGCGCCATGATGCGTTTCATCACCGGCAGAAAGCCCATGTCCAGCATGCGGTCCGCCTCATCGAGCACCAGGATCTCCACGTTGCGCAGATCCACGGTGCGCTGCTGCACGTGATCTTCGAGCCGCCCCGGGGTGGCGACGAGGATGTCCACGCCGCGGCGCAGATTCTGGATCTGCGGCTTGATATTGACGCCGCCGAACACCGCGGTGGAACGCAGCGGCAGATACCTGCCGTAGGTGGCAACGCTGTCGCGCACCTGGGCCGCAAGTTCGCGGGTCGGCGCCAGGATCAGCGCGCGCACCGGCCGCCAGCCTTTTTCCTTTGTTTCCCCCGCCGCGGACGGGGTTGCCAGAAGGCGCTGCAACAGCGGCAGCGTGAAGCCCGCGGTCTTGCCGGTCCCGGTCTGGGCCCCGGCCAGCAGGTCACGACCGGCGAGGATCGTGGGGATCGCCTGTTCTTGTATGGGTGTGGGTTCGCTGTAGCCCTGTTCGGACACAGCACGTAACAATTCGGCCCGCAGGCCGAGTGATTCAAAAGACATTATCTGTTGCTCCTGTACCGGCCTGCCGGACATGTGCCGGATCGGTTCAGGCTCAAGTGGGTAGTATCAAATTTCGAGGGTAACCGGAAGGGATAACCACGAGGGGGCACAGACCGAAGATGTGCCTTGATGGCGGCGCACTATACAGCAATGTGTATGGATTGCCAGCAGTTCCGCGGCGCGCTCAGATATTCGGCAACCTCAGCCGGGTATCGGCTGCATCCGGCTCGACCTTTACGCCCTGCAGGCGCATGCCGACCCAGTACATCAGCGCCGGCACGATGAATGCACCAAGGGAGGCCGGTACGTACGTGAACAGCCAGTGAGTTTCCAGATCGATCGGGTCGAACAGAAAGAAATAAACGAACTGACCGAGAACTATGCCGCCCAGCCCCAACAGGTTGAAACCTTTCCAGTACCAGTAATCGCCCTTCGGATCATTGTCGAAGATGGAGCGCAGGCAGACGCGCTGCCGCCGCAGCAGGAAAAAGTCCACGAATACGATGCCGGCGATGGGCGCGTACATCGTGCCGTTGTAGGCAAGGAACGAGGCGCCGAGGTCGTAGAGTTCCTGCGCCCAGAAGATGAAAAAGCAGCACGGGATTATCGTGACGACAATGACCTGCCACCAGGGACGCATGCGCAGGAACGGGACATGGCGCAATGCGAGGCCGCTGGCGAAGATGGACAGCGACACCGCGGTGATGTTGGCCATACCGATGCAGATCAGCGCCACGGTACCCATGAACAGGCCGCCGAGCGGGATCATCCATTCGGTCGGATCATCGGACCCGATGGTCAGCGCCGCGAACAGGGCCACGGACGAAACGAGCCCGGACATCAGCCCCAGCTGCAGGATCTCGGGGTACACGGAATTACGCTGCGTGCGCGTATTGCGCGCGAGGAAGCCGATGCCGCCCCACCAGGAAAATCCGTTGGCGATCCCCAGTTCCAGCACGATGGCATAGTTGATGGCCGGATCCGGCGTCGGGTCCAGCGGCGCCGCGGCCGCGATGTTGTCCCAGCCGTGGACACTTACCAGCCGGTAAACCATGTACAGCACCAGCAGGGCCAGCGACGGCGTCACCCACCCGGCCACGACGCCGAGCCGGTGCACGCCACGGGTGGCGATCAGGTACGAGATCCAGATGCCGAGGGCGACGCCGGTACCGACCAGCCACTGGCCCGGTTCCAGGCCGAATTCCGCCGCCAGGTTGAAGATGCCGTTGCCGAACATCACCAAAAGCAGGCCCGACCAGCCGAGCATGTTGATGAGATAGAACAGGATCAGCACGTGCGAGCCGCGCTGGCCGAATGCGGTCTTGCAGAAATCCATCTGCTCGAGCCCGTAGCGCTGGCATCCGAGCGACAGCGGCATCGTGCAGAGAAACGTGCCGATGACATTGCCGGCTATCAGGCAGACGGTCCCTTCCACGGCGCCGAGAAAGTCCGCGGCATAGCTGCCGAGCAGGAAACACCAAGTGGCGATGGCGTAGGCGAAACATGCGCCGTGGGCGCGGAACGTGTCGTAGTCGCGCTCGCCGGCGAGCAGCGGCAGGCGCGCGAACACGCTTTCCGGATCTTCATGGGCGACGCGGACGCGGGCAGCTTCGAGGGCGTCGTCTCTCATTGGTTGCCGCGCCCGCGCCTCACGGCCAGAACCAGAGAAACAGCAGGTATGGAAAAACCACAAACCCGCCCACGCACAATAACCAGTCCAGAATCGTGAACGCGCCGAAATCCGAAGCGTGGGCGTGGTGCAGCGCGTCTATGCGCCGCTGCAGGTCCTGCACCACGCGCGCCTGTTCGCGTTCCGTGGGTTCCATTCCGGGGGTGTCAGTCACTGCTGCGGGTCCTCCATCGCACAGACATTATCGGATGCAGGCCTGGCAATTCCGCCCCCGCAATCCACAAGTAAAAAGTGAAAAGTTGAAAGTGGAAAGACGACATACGAGCAATCGGGTTTTCTTTACACTTTTCACCTTGAACTTTTCACTTCGCTCGCACAGGACTGCCGGTAGCTGCGATGCGATTGGTCGCCGCCACCAGTTCCCGCGTGATGCCGGGCTCATGGGAGGAATGCCCGGCGTCGGCGACGATCTCCCGGTCCAGCTCCGGCCAGGCCGCGGCCAGATCGGTGAGGCTTTTCACCGGGCAGACAATGTCGTATCGGCCGTGCACGGCAAACGCCGGAATATGGCGGATGTTCGCCACGCGATCCAGCAGCAGCGTGTCCGGCCTGAAGCGCTGGTTGCGCATGTAGTGGGCCTCGATCCGGGCCAGGCTCCAGGCCAGATCATCCTTCGCGAACATGCCGGCGAACTCGGCGTTGGGCAGCAGCGTGCAGGACGATCCTTCGTAGATGCTCCATGCCCGCGCCGCGGAAAGCGCCAACCCATGATCCGGACCCGTCAGCCGCCGCCAGTAGCCTTCCAGCAGGTCGCCGCGTTCAGATTCCGGCAGCTCCGCGACAAAGCGCTGCCACAACTCCGGCTGCAGCCAACCCAGCTCATACAGCCACCATTGGATCTCGTGATCACGCAGCAGCCAGATGCCGCGCAACACCAGCGACAGAACCCGCTCCGGGTGCTGCTGCGCATAATAGAGGGACAGTGTGCTGCCCCACGACCCGCCGAACACGTGCCAGCGTTCGATGCCGCGCAGTTCGCGGACGCCCTCGAAATCCGCGACCAGCGCGTCAATCGTGTTCTCCGTGAGTTCGCCGAGAGGACGGGAGCGCCCGCTGCCGCGCTGGTCCACGAGGATGACGCGGAACCGCGCCGGATCGAAGAAGCGCCGATCGAACTCCGAACAGCCGGCGCCCGGTCCGCCGTGCACGAACAGGATCGGGATGCCGTCCGGCCGGCCGCATTCCTCCCAGTAGATTTCATGCATGCCGCCAACCTTCAACATGCCGGATGCAATGGGCATCGCCGGCGGGAAAAAGAATGCATTGGCCATGGATGCGCAGGCTACCGGCTGACTGCGGCCCCGGCAATGCTTCGGCTGCGGCGGGAGTTCGGTAGAATTGTGCCATGGCGTCGTCCCTGATCGAAACATTGCGGCAACGGCTTGGCCCCCAGGGCGTGCTGCTGGGAGGGGATGCGGCCGGCCGGCATGTTGCCGACGCCAGCGGCGCCAATGCCCGCGCGCCGCTCGCGGTGCTGCGCCCGGCATCCACGGATGAAGTCTCCTTTATATTGAGTGCCTGCTCCGACGCGGGGCAGCCGCTGGTCATCCAGGGAGGATTGACCGGCCTGTGCGGCGGCGCAACACCCCATGCCGGGGAGATGGCGCTGTCCCTGGAACGCATGCACGCCATCGAAGAACTCGATCACGACGCCCGGACGATGACCGTGCAGGCCGGCACGCCGCTGGAGGCGATCCAGAACGCGGCGGCCGAGGCCGGCCTGCGTTTCCCGCTGGATCTGGGCGCACGCGGCTCCTGCGCCATCGGCGGGAACATCTCCACCAATGCCGGCGGCAACGAGGTGATCCGTTATGGCATGACGCGCAACCTCGTGCTTGGGCTCGAAGTCGTGCTGGCCGACGGAACCGTGATCACCTCCCTCAACAAGATGCTGAAGAACAATGCCGGCTACGACTTGAAGCATTTGTTTATCGGCACCGAGGGAACTTTGGGCGTCGTCACGCGTGCGGTGCTGCGGCTGTTCCCGCGGCCGTTGTCGCGCCATACCGCACTGTGCGCCCTGCGCAACCTGGATGACGTGATCAGGTTCCTTCACCACGCGCAGTTGAACCTGGCCGGGGGCCTGAGCGCGTTTGAGGTCATGTGGGATGACTATGTGAATTTCATTCTCGCGAACGTCGCATCGGCAAAGTCGCCGTTCACGGAGCAGCATCCGATGTACGTGCTGATCGAATTCGAGGGCAGCCAGGAAAAGACGGACGAGGAGACTTTCACCGACACGCTGGCGGAGGCGGTCAAGGCCGGCTGGCTGATTGACGCAGCCATTGCCAAATCGGAAAAGGAGATGGAGGAGTTCTGGCGCATCCGCGACGGCGTCGCCGAGGTGCTGCCGAAGCTGGCTGCGATGGGTCTCGCCAATTTCGACATCAGCGTCCCCATCGGCCTGATGGACCGGCTGTTGAGCGCCGTGAACGCCGACCTGGCGGTCGCGTTCACTGAGACCACCAGGATGGCATTTGGCCATCTCGGTGACAGCAACCTGCACCTGCTGATCGCCAGCGGCAACCCTGCCGACACCGGGCGCATCTACGACATGGTGTTCCGGCGTGTCGGCGAGCTGGGTGGCTCCATCTCGGCAGAGCACGGCATCGGCATGGCGCGCCGGCAGCACCTGTCGCTGTCGCGCAGCGCGGAGGAGATTGAATTGATGCGCAGGCTGAAACTGATGATGGATCCGAAGGGAATACTCAATCCCGGGCGGGTGGTTCTCTGATCGGTCGAAGTCAGTCGGGCGTGAAGCCGGCCCGTTAGAGTGATGGGCCGTCGCGGCAGTCGCCCCGAACCGGGCAATGAGGCAATCAACATACGGCGATTGCCAGGGCGGGCTCAGTGGGCGCGAGCCGGCCCAGGCAATGGTTACCGTTCCACAGCCTGGAAATGCAACGGGTCCCTGAGATTCTGCAGCTCGCGATAATAGTAGAGCGGGGTGGGCCGCTTTCCCCTGATTCTCAGCCTTCTCAGAAATTCGATCTCGTCTCGGGATGCATTGCCGCTGAGCGAGGCGTTTTGAAGAAATTCAGCGAGTCCCGGCTGGTTCTCGGGTGGGTCGTCGGGTTCTCTTTCAACGAACTCGATTTTCTTTGGATGTCCCGGGACGAGTCTGCGGTTCAGTACAATTTCCATTGCGAAGGTCGCGAGGTCGATGTCCCAGGATTCAATCAGCGGGTTCAGGAAGGAAACGCAGTCTTCGCCTGAAACGTGGAAGACATCCGTGTCCAGAAACTCCAGGATCGTGACCCGCATCTGCTTGTAGTTCCGGCCGCTTACCCGGGCGACGGCGTGGAGCCACTTCTCGCTTCCCAGTTCTTCTCTGGCAACCCGCTTGACCACATCCAGCAGCTTTTGGGTGACGAGGCGTTCGAGCTCGCCAAAGGGCTGCTTCTCGACAATCGCCCGCACCTGCCGCTGTCTTTCCGGGGCGCACTTGCGCAGAATCAGCTCGCGAACTTCCTCAAACAAAGGCGCGGGCGGGTCCTCGAGTCCTCGCTTTAACTCTTCCCTTCGCTGCGCTTCAGCCAGTTTCGACAACTTGCCGCTCGAAAATTTGAGAAATTTCCCCATCTTTTCGTAGATATCCGTTCGATCAGGCGCGGGCGGCATTTTCTTCCGAGTCAGTAGTTGCGAAATATAGGATTCCGTGACTTCGGCCGCCTCCGCCAGGTCCTTTTGCTCGAACCCCAGCGTCTCCAGTCGCGCCTTGATGACCAAACAGACATCCATCGGGGCAATCCTCTAATTTACTGTATTGGGTTAAGCAAACAAAATAATCCTGGATTATTCTTGACACGTCAAGTGAATTAACTCAATATGGTTAATGGACTGAATGGGCTTCCGATCACGTAAACCAAATACGGTTATCTGAAATGCCCTCTTGGCCATCACAAATTAAGGAGAACGATATGTACGCACGTCGAGTAACAATGGGCCTGAAGGCCAATAGCAGAGCCGATTTCACCCAAAAGCTGGAGGCTGAAATCATCCCGCTGCTTCGCAAGCAGAAGGGTTTTCAGGATGAGATCAGTTTCGTTACCCCGGCCGGCAAGGAGGCATTCGGGGTGAGTCTGTGGGACACGAGGGAAAACGCGGAAGCCTACAACCGTGGGCCTTACGCAGAAGTGACGAAGATCCTGTCGAACCTGGTTGAGGGGACGCCGCAGGTTGAAACCTACGAGGTCGCCAACTCCACCTTCCACAAGATCGCCGCTGCTGTACCCGCGGTCTAAAGCCGGCAGATGTTTTTGTGCGGTGGACGGGGCATGTCCCGTCTGCCGTGCTTTTATTCCGATGTCTTCGGCGGCGCGTCCGCCGGACGCTGTTGTCGGGTCCCATTGACCCATGTTCTGATCCTTGCCAGCTTGGGTCCGCTTACCCGTTCAGCCACTTCCGTGTCGTATGCCGCCTGCGCCTTCATCCGTGCGGCGAGCTCCGCGCCGAGGTAATCGTCAATCATGCGCCGGCCCAGGTAAATCAATGGAATGAGCGCCACCGCGGCGGTGAGCTTGTAGGTGTAATTCACGCTGCCCACGGCGAGGAACTGCGGGATCGGCCAGAGCTGCGGCCCCAGCACGAAGGCGATGTAGAGCACGACGAAGCTGTCCACGAACTGGGACACGGCCGTTGAACCCGTGGCGCGCAGCCAGATCATGCGCTCCCCGGTGTGTCGCCGGATGCGGTGAAATATGGTCACGTCGATCAATTGTCCAATCAGGAACGCGACGATGGAGCCGACGATGGTCCACATGCCTTGGCCGAAGACGTAACCGTAGGCGACCTGCAGGTCCGGGATGCCGTGATCGGCCGCAATGCCCACCCACCAGCCTGCCGGCGCGAGCCCGATGGCGATGTACGCGAACAGGAATGCATACGCGATCAATCCCACCGTCAGCCAGGAAAGGAACCGCACACCGCGCGGCCCGAAGTACTCATTGATGATGTCCGTCATGATGAACACGATGGGCCAGATGAGCACCCCGGCGGTGAAACTCAGCGTGCCGCTCTGCCCGAACAGGCGCCAGTTGAACGGCGCCACGCCCAGCGTGTCCTCCAGCGAGAAAATCTTGACGCCGATGAATTCGGCGATGAGGGCGTTGCAGATGAAGAAGCCGCCGAGCGTGATCAGCAGGCGAACGTTGCGATCCGCTGTCATGCGGCCGGATACGGCATTCTAGGCAGCCTGGGCGTGCAGCCGGAGTCCGAGCGCCCTGGCAACTTTTAGAACGGTCGCGAGGCTCGGATTACCCTTCGTGCTCAGCGCCTTGTAGAGGCTCTCGCGGCTGAGCCCGGTTTCATGAGCAATCCTGGTCATTCCCTTTGCCCGGGCGATGTCGCCGAGCGCCCGGGCAATGCCTGCTGCATCGTCGGGTGCCTCATCCAGCCACGCGTCGAGGTACGCAGCCATTTCCGCAGGTGTGCGCAGTTGCTCGGCCACGTCGTAAGGCAATGTCCTGATTTTCGCTTTGAACCTGGATCGGGTCTTGCGCATCGCATTCATCCTCAAAGGTTACGGGCAAGTGAAATCGCGGTCTTGATGTCCTGCTGCTGTGTAGATTTGTCGCCTCCGGCAAGCAGGAGAATGAACTCGCTGCCGCTCTGGGTGTAGTAGACGCGGTACCCAGGCCCGAAGTCGACCTTCAGTTCGGAGACGCCACCTGTGAGTTTTCTGTGTCGGCCGGGATTGCCATGAGCCAGACGGTCAACACGGACCTGTATGCGCGCGCGCCCTTCCAGGTCTCTGAGAGAGTTGATCCATTCCCGGTAAATCCCGGTCATCCTGACCAGCATGACCGCAGTGTAGTCTATGGACTACACAAGTCAAGCCCGGCAATGGGTTACGACTGCGGGAATTCCGTTATCAGGCGCGCCACTTCTTCCGGCTTGTCCACGGAAAGAAAATGCCCGCCGCCGCCCACCTGTTCCATGCGCGCGCCGGGGATGGCGCGCACCGTGGCGTCTCGCTCCGCGGCCGTTGACCAGTCGCGTTCGCCGTAGACCACCAGCACCGGCACCTTCACCTTGCCGTACTGGGCGTGCGCGTTTTCCCATTTCCAGGCGTGCCGGAGCAGGCTTAGAAACGCCAGGTAATGGCCGCGCCGGTTCCCGACCACGTACATCTCTTCCAGCAGCGCAGGCGGGAATGCTTTTGGGTCGCCGACGCCGCCGCGGAAAATCATGCCTTCCACGAACCGGTTGCGCAGGCGCATGAAGGTTTCGCCCAGCACCGGAACCAGCGCGCACAGCACCAGCACGCGCGCGGCAATCGCAGAACGGGCCATCCCGCGGCCCCGCGCGTAATCATAGGGATTAATCGAGACGATCCTGCGGACACGCGGGTTGCCCTCCGCCGCCAGCAGCAACGGGATCACGCCGCCGATGGAGACGCCGGCCAGCGTCGCCTGATCGATCTTCATCTGATCCAGAAATCCCCCCACGGCCGCAACGAACAGCTTCGGCTCATGGTCCGCCTGCGGAATCTCGGAGTACCCATGGCCGGGATAGTCCAGCGCGTACACGGTGAACCGCTTTGCCAGCGCCGGCACGATGCCCTGGAATATGTCGAGCTGGGTGCGGAGCGTGTGCAGCAACACCAGGTTCGGCCCGCTGCCCGCCTTGATATAGCGCAGGCGCATGCCGTTTATCACCGCATACTGGATCGGGATCTCCGGCGCCCAGGGCAAGATTTCGGGCACCGCCGGCTCCGGCCGCAGCGCCTCCACCACGATTGAGGCCAGTATGGTCCCGGCTAGGGCAGCGACAAGAATAATGAGCGTTTCCATGGCTGCCCTGTGTAGTCCCAGACTGCGGCACTGTCAAGGCCGGGAAACCTGACCCACAGGATGTGGGAAATGCCGCGCGGACGCCGATATTCACCCTGTGGGGCCGGCTTCACGCCGGCCGGCATTTGCCACCGCCCACTCCTTCTGGCGCAATTCCACGCGCCGGATCTTGCCGCTGACGGTCTTCGGCAGTTCGGTGACGAAATCAATCTTGCGCGGGTACTTGTACGGAGCTGTGATCCTTTTGACGTGTTCCTGGATCTCCTTCTTCAGCACATCGCTGGGCGAGAACCCCGGCGCGAGCACGACGAAGGCCTTGACGACCTCGCCACGGGTTTCGTCGGGACTGGCCACCACCGCGGATTCCGCGACGGCAGGATGCTCTATGAGCGCGCTTTCCACCTCGAACGGCCCGATGCGATAACCGGCAGAGATGATCAGGTCATCGGCGCGGCTGACAAACCAGAAGTAGCCCTCCCGGTCGCGATAGGCGCGATCGCCGGTCAGATACCAGTCACCGATGCGCGTTGCCGCGGTCTTGTCCGGCGCGCCCCGATATTCCTTGAACAGACCCAACGGCGACTCCGGTTTCACTTTCACGCCGATGTTGCCCTCGGAGTCCGGCGGCAGCTCCGCGCCTGACTCATCCACGATGGCCAATGTGATCCCCGGAGCCGGTTTGCCCATGGAGCCGAACCGCGGCTCAATGCCGAGGAAACTGCCGCACAGGATCACGGTTTCGGTCTGGCCGTAGCCATCGCGGATGGTGAGCCCGGTGGCGCGTTTCCATTTCTCGATCACCTCGGGATTCAGCGGCTCGCCGGCGCCGACGCAATGGCGCAGCGCCTTCGGGCGATAGCGCGCGAGATCCTCCAGCACCAGCATGCGGTAGATCGTCGGCGCGCCGCACATCGTTGTAATCGGATAACGATCCAGCAGTTCCATGGTCCGCTTCGCGCTGAAACCGGCGCTGTGATGCACGAACAGCGTCGCCCCGCAAGTCCACGGCCCGAAGAAACTGCTCCATGCCGCCTTGGCCCAGCCCGTGTCGCTGATGTTCCAGTGCAGGTCGTCGGGGCCGAGATCCAGCCAGTAGCGACCCGTGGTCTGGTGACCGAGAGCATAACTGTGCGCGTGGATGCACATCTTCGGGAACCCCGTGGTCCCGGAGGTGAAATAGCACAGCGCGTCCTCGTCGGCGGCCGTATCCACAGTCACGAATTGCGCCGGTTGCGCGGCCAGCGCCGCGGCATAATCCAGCCAGTCGTGGCGACCGGCGCCCACGAGGATGCGCGTCTTCAGCGTCGGACAGTTCGCCGCGATGGCATCGATCTTTTCAGCGTTGGCAGCATCGGTGATGACACACACGCCTCGCGATGCCTGGATGCGATATTCCAGATCCTTCGCGGACAATTGCACCGTGCCCGGAGCGGCCACCGCGCCCATGCGCAGGCACGCGGTCAGCGCCTCCCACCATTCCGGCACGCGCGGCAGGATCAGCAGCACAGTATCGCCGCGGCGCACGCCTGCCTGGGTCAGCAGGTTGCACAACCGGCGCGACGCCGCCGCCACATCCGCAAAGGTGCGGCGCAGTTCGTGGCCGTGGTCGTTCACCCACCACAGCGCGAGCTTTTCCGATTGCCCGGTGGCCCAGCAATCAATGACCTCGCGCACGAAGTTGTAGCGCGCGGGACGCGGCCAGCGGAATTCCTTGTAGATCTCGTTGTAGTCCTGCATCCCGTTCGCTCAAGGGGTCAAAGCACATGCTCTGGCCCCCAGCCCCATAACATTCAAGGAGTTAGAAGATGGGGTCTGACCCCAATCCGGGTCTGACCCCCCTACGCGGTTTTCTGAATTTTCAGGTCAAGATCCTGAATCATGCGCTCGCGCATCAGGAACTTCTGCATCTTGCCGGTGACTGTCATCGGGAACTCGTGCACGAAGCGGATGTAGCGCGGGATCTTGAAATGCGCGATCCGCTCCCGGCAAAAAGCGCGGATGTCGTCCTCGGTGGCCTGCTGGCCCTCCTTGAGGCGCACCCAGGCGCAGAGTTCCTCGCCGTATTTCTTATCCGGCACACCGAACACGGCCACGTCCTGGATTGCGGGATGCATGTACAGGAACTCCTCCACTTCGCGTGGGTAGATGTTCTCGCCGCCGCGAATGACCATGTCCTTCACGCGCCCGACGATGTTGAGATAGCCTTCCGCGTCGAGCGTGCCGAGATCCCCGGTATGCATCCAGCCGGCGGCGTCGAGCACCTCCTGCGTCTTCTCCGCGTCGCCCCAGTAGCCGAGCATGACATTGTAACCGCGCGTACAGATCTCGCCGCGCTCCCCGCGCGGCACCGTCCGGCCCCGGTCATCCACGATCTTCACCTGCACATGCGGATGTACCCGGCCCACGGTGGACACGCGCCGATCCATCGGGTCGTCCACGCTGCTTTGAAAACTCACCGGGCTGGTCTCGGTCATGCCGTAGGCGATGGTGACCTGTCCCATACGCATGTCGCTCACGACGCGCCTCATGACCTCGATGGGGCAACTGGCGCCGGCCATGATGCCGGTGCGCAGGCTTGACAGATCGAATTTGCGGAACTCGGGATGATCGAGCTCGGCGATGAACATGGTCGGCACGCCGTACAGGGCCGTGCACTTTTCTTCCTGTACCGCCTGCAATGTCAGGCGCGGATCGAAACCGTCGTTCGGGATAACCATGGTTGCGCCATGGGTGACGCAATTGAGATTGCCCATGACCATGCCGAAACAATGGTAGAACGGCACCGGAATGCAGAGCCGATCGTGCTCCGTGAAATTCATCGCCTCGCCGACAAAAAAGCCGTTGTTCAGAATATTGAAATGCGTCAGCGTCGCGCCCTTCGGTGACCCGGTGGTGCCGCTGGTGAACTGGATGTTGATCGGGTCATCAGGTTGCAGTTCCTGCGCCAGTTCCGCCAGCCGCCGGCAATCCCTGGCGCCCCAGGCATGGGCGAGATCGCCGAAGTTGAGCGTCCCGTCGCTGGGCTCCTCGCCGAAACGGATCACGAACTTCAGTTCCGGCGCCTTCGCCGCCTGCAACTGGCCGGGGTTGCTGTGTGCCAGTTCCGGCAGCAGGTGCGCCAGCATTTCAAGGTAATGGCTGCTCTTGAAACGCGTCGCGGTGATCAGGGCTTTGCAGTCCACCCTGTTCAGCGCGTACTCGAGTTCATGCAACCGGTAGGCGGGATTGATGTTCACCTGGATGAGACCGGCCTTCGCGGTCGCAAACTGGGCCAACACCCATTCGGCGCAGTTGGGCGCCCAGACACCGACCCGGTCCCCGGGGACGAGGCCGAGGCTGAGCAGTCCGGCGGCGTAGTCGGTGACCGCGCGATCCAGCTCCGCCCAAGTCATGCGGACGTCCTGGTGCCGCACCACCAGGGCTTCGCGGTCGCCCCAGCGGGCAGCCGCGCCTGACAGCGCCTTGCCGATGGTTTGGTAAATCAGCGGCTTGCGGCCGACGCCGCTGACGTAGCTCGATTCCGTCACTGAATTCCCCTCCAATTCCTTGTCGGCCGTGGTCCGATCCAGTGGTTCCGGACACGCCGTGAATATATCCCTGTAGGCTCGGGTGCCGCTGTCCCTGCGGCACACGGTCCGTCACCACTGGATCGGACCACGGCCTCCGCCCTCTGAAATCCGGACGCTTCAACGCTTTGGATATGCATCTTGCCGCAGCGCCTGCCTTGGTCTATAGTTGACGTGCACGTCAACTTTTGGCTGCCACGGGGATGAAGCAGACTTATAGCATAAAGGAACTGGCGCGGGAATTTGCGGTCACTCCGCGTACGCTGCGATTCTACGAGGACCAGGGCCTGGTGAGCCCGGGGAGACGCGGCACGACGCGCGTCTACACCGACCGCGATCGCACCCGCCTCAAGCTCGCGCTGCGCGGGCGTAGGCTGGGACTTTCCGTGGAAGAATGCAAGGAAATCATAGACATGTATGATCCGGCGCGGCCGCGCAACCCGCGCCAACTGCTGCGCCTGTGCGAGAAGATCCGCGAACACCGCGCCGCGCTTCTTGACAAGGTGCGCGACATCGAGGCGACGTTGAATGCCATGGACGAAGTGGAGCGCCGCTGCCTCGAGGAACTGCTGGCTGCTGCCGCCTGAAGGCGGGCTTCCGGCACATTAGTTTACGTTTACGTCAATCAGGAGCCTCAACCCATGAGCGCCAGTTACCCGTCCCTGGAATATGCACTTGGCGAAACTGCGGCCATGATGCGCGAATCCGTGCGGGATTTCGCCCGGAAGGAGATAGCGCCGCTGGCGGCAGCCATTGATCGCGACAACCAGTTCCCGGCGCCGCTTTGGCGAAAGTTCGGCGACATCGGACTGCTCGGCATAACCACCGAGGAAAAATACGGCGGCGCCGGCATGGGCTACATCGAACACGTCATCGCGATGGAGGAGATCAGTCGCGCCTCCGCCTCCGTGGGCCTGTCCTACGGGGCGCATTCCAACCTGTGCGTGAACCAGATCCGGCGCAACGGCACCGAAGCGCAGAAACGCAAATACCTGCCGCCGCTCATCAGCGGCGAACACGTGGGCGCACTGGCCATGAGCGAGCCGGGCTCGGGCTCGGACGTGATCGGCATGCGGCTGCGCGCGGAGTGCAAGGGCGACCGCTACGTCCTGAACGGCAACAAGATGTGGATCACCAACGGCCCCGATGCGCACACGCTGGTGGTCTATGGGAAGACCGATCCGGCCGCGGGCCCGCGCGGCATTACCGCGTTCATCATCGAGAATGACATGCAGGGTTTTACGACGGCACAGAAACTGGACAAGCTCGGCATGCGCGGCTCCAACACCTGCGAGCTCGTGTTCCAGGACTGCGAGGTCCCTGCTGAAAACGTGCTCGGCCAGGTCAATGATGGTGTCAGGGTGCTGATGAGCGGCCTGGACTACGAACGCCTGGTGCTTTCCGGCGGGCCGCTGGGGATCATGCAGGCGTGCATGGACGTGGTCGTGCCCTACGTCCACGAGCGCAGGCAGTTCGACCAGCCCATCGGCGAGTTCCAGTTGATGCAGGGCAAGCTCGCGGACATGTATACGACGTTGTGCGCGTGTCGCGCCTATGTCTATGCGGTTGCGCAGGCCTGCGATCGCGGCGAATCCGCGCGCAAGGATGCCGCCGGCGCGATCCTGTACGCGGCGGAAAAGGCGACCTGGATGGCCTTGGAGGCGATCCAGTGCCTCGGCGGCAACGGTTATATCAATGAGTACCCCACCGGGCGGCTGCTGCGCGATGCAAAGCTGTATGAGATTGGGGCAGGCACAAGCGAGATTCGAAGAATGCTGATTGGAAGAGAATTATTCAGGGAGTCTGCCTGACAGCAGTGGCTAGTGGCTAGTGGCTGGTGGCTAGTGACTGGTAAAACACGAGCCCTCGCCCACCAGCCACCAGCCACTAGCCACCAGCCACCAGCCACCACGGACCATGCCAATTATCTCCAGTTCAATCTCGGAGCGCTCCGAAACCTACCGCGCCAACTTCGCGTCCATGCAGTCCCTCGTCACCAACCTGCGCGAAAAAGTGGCGCAGGCGGCGCTGGGCGGAACCGCGGCGGCGCGGGAGAAACACACGGCGCGCGGCAAGCTCCTGCCGCGCGAGCGCGTGGAGGCGCTGCTCGATCCCGGCGCGCCGTTCCTGGAACTGTCGCAACTGGCCGCATTCGGTCTGTATGACAACGAGGTGCCGGGCGCCGGCTTGATCAGCGGCATCGGCCGGGTCAGCGGCCAGGAATGTGTGATTGTCGCCAACGATGCCACCGTCAAGGGCGGCACGTATTTTCCGATGACCGTGAAGAAGCACCTGCGCGCGCAGGAGATCGCAGGTGCCTGTCACCTGCCGTGCATCTATCTCGTGGATTCCGGCGGCGCATTCCTGCCCAGCCAGGACGAAGTGTTTCCGGATCGGGATCACTTCGGCCGCATCTTCTACAACCAGGCGAATCTCTCCGCGCAGCGCATCCCGCAGATCGCGGTGGTTATGGGTTCGTGCACCGCGGGCGGCGCCTACGTGCCGGCCATGGCGGACGAGAGTATTATCGTGCGCAACCAGGGCACGATTTTCCTGGGCGGCCCGCCGCTGGTGAAGGCCGCCACGGGGGAAGTGGTAAGCGCCGAGGAACTGGGCGGAGCGGACGTGCACTCGCGCACGTCCGGCGTGACCGACCATTACGCGCAGGATGATCGGCACGCGCTGGATATTGCGCGCCGCATCGTCGCCAACCTGAACCGGCGCAAGGAGGTCGCATTGCGCACCCTGCCCGCGCGCGAGCCCCGCTACGCGGCGGAGGAACTTTACGGCGTCGTCAATGCCGACATCCGCCGCCCCTATGACGTGCGCGAGGTCATCGCACGCCTCGTGGACGACAGCGAATTCGACGAATTCAAGCAGCTCTACGGCACGACGCTCGTGTGCGGCTTCGCGCACCTGCATGGCTTCCCCATGGGCATCGTCGCCAACAACGGCATCCTGTTCTCGGAGTCCGCGCTCAAGGGTGCGCACTTCATCCAGCTCTGCGACCAGCGCAACATCCCGCTGCTGTTCCTGCAGAACATCACCGGCTTCATGGTCGGCAGGAAATATGAATCGGGCGGCATTGCCAAGGACGGGGCCAAGCTCGTCACCGCCGTGGCGACGACCCGCGTGCCGAAATTCACCGTCATCATCGGCGGCAGCCACGGCGCCGGCAATTACGGCATGTGCGGCCGCGCCTACGGCCCGCGCTTCCTGTGGATGTGGCCCAATGCGCGCATCTCGGTGATGGGAGGCGAACAGGCCGCCAACGTGCTGGCGCAGGTGCGCCGCGAGAACATCGAGGCGAAAGGCGGCACCTGGTCGCGCGAGGACGAGGAAGCGTTCAAGGCGCCGACCCGCGCCCAGTACGAAACCCAGGGGCATCCGTATTACGCCACGGCACGGCTCTGGGACGACGGCATCATCGATCCGGTTGATACGCGCCGCGTGCTCGGTCTCGGGATCTCCGCGGCGCTGAACGCCCCCGTCGCCGAACAGCGCTTCGGCGTGTTCCGGATGTGACGTCGTGACACAGATCCTGCTCGACATGGATGCGCGCGGCGTCGCCACACTGACGCTGAACCGCCCCGAAAAACGCAATGCCTTCGACGAACATCTGATCGCGGAACTGTCCACACTGCTGGCCGAGATTGCGGAGAAGGATTCCGTGCGCGTCGTGCTGCTGCGCGCCGCCGGCACAAGTTTTTGCGCCGGCGCGGATCTGGACTGGATGCGGCGCGTGGCCGGTTACGATGTGGCCGCGAATCTGGCCGACGCGGGGGCGCTGGCGACGTTGTTGAACAGGCTGGACACGCTGCCGCAGCCCGTCATCGCCTGCGTGCAGGGGGCGGCGCTGGGCGGCGGTGCCGGACTCGTGTGCTGCTGCGACATGGCGGTGGCGACGGCCAACGCAACGTTCGGTTTCAGCGAAGTCCGTCTCGGGCTCATTCCTGCGACCATCAGTCCCTATGCAATACGCGCCATCGGCCGGCGCGCCGCGCGGCGATATTTTCTGACCGGCGAGCGCTTCGATGCAGCGACCGCGCTGCGGATCGGCATGGTGTCCGAGGTCGTGCACGCCGCAGCGCTCGACCAAAGCGTCGAGCGCCTGGTGCAGGCGCTGCTGGATGCCGGTCCCCGTGCCGTGCGCGAAGCGAAACGGTTCATCGAACAGGTGGCGGGGCGGCCGATTGATTCGGATCTGATCGCGCGGACGTCGCGGCGCATCGCCGACATCCGCAGTTCCCCCGAAGGCAGGGAAGGCCTGTCCGCGTTTCTGGACAAGCGTCCGCCGGCCTGGAAGAAATAATGTTCGGGAAGATCCTGATCGCCAACCGCGGCGAGATCGCCTGCCGCGTGATGCGCACCGCCGCCCGCATGGGCGTCCGCACCGTGGCAGTGTATTCGGAGGCCGATGCCGGTGCGCGCCACGTGGCGCTGGCCGACGAGGCGCTGGCCATCGGTCCCGCCGCGGCACGGGAGAGTTACCTCAACATCGAGCGAATTCTTGCCGCCACGCGCCGATCCGGCGCCGAGGCCATTCATCCAGGCTACGGATTCCTGTCGGAGAACCCAGATTTCGCCTCGGCCTGCGCGGACGCGGGCATTGTCTTCATCGGACCCCCTGCCGCGGCCATCGCTGCGATGGGCTCCAAAGCCCACGCCAAATTGCTGATGGATCGCGCCGGCGTGCCGGTGGTGCCCGGTTATCACGGCGACGATCAATCGGACGCGGCGCTGAAAAAGGAAGCCGCTCGCGTCGGCTGGCCGATCCTGATCAAGGCCTCCGCCGGCGGAGGCGGTAAGGGCATGCGCGTGGTGCGTGGCGCCGACGGGTTCGCCGCGGCGCTGGAATCCTGCCGGCGCGAAGCGCGCGTGGCCTTCGACGACGACCGCGTGCTGCTGGAAAAATACCTGGAACAACCGCGCCACGTGGAGGTGCAGGTATTTCGCGACCGCCTCGGCAATGCCGTGCACCTGTTCGAGCGCGACTGCTCCATCCAGCGCCGGCACCAGAAGGTGCTGGAAGAGGCCCCCGCCCCCGGGCTGAGCGACACGGAGCGCGCCAAGATGGGCGGCGTCGCCGTCGCCGCTGCGAACGCCATTGACTATCTCGGCGCCGGCACCGTGGAATTCATCCGCGACACCGGCGGCAGCTTTTATTTCATGGAGATGAATACGCGGCTCCAGGTCGAGCACCCGGTGACGGAGCTCGTCACCGGGCAGGACCTGGTGGAATGGCAGTTGCGCGTGGCGAACGGGCAACCTCTGCCCCTGACCCAGCAGCAACTGGCATTGAACGGCCACGCCATCGAGGTGCGCCTGTATGCCGAGGATCCGGAACGGGACTTTCTGCCCGCCACCGGTCACCTGGAACACCTGCGCTTTCCCACCGACAGCACGCACATCCGCGTGGACAGCGGTGTGCGCGCCGGCGACGTCATCACGGTCTATTACGATCCGCTGATCGCAAAACTGATCGTCTGGGGGCGGAACCGCGACGATGCCGTGCGCAGATTGCAGAACGCGCTGGCGGATACCCAGGTCGCCGGCCTGCGCACGAACATCGATTTGCTGGCGTCCATCGCCGCGCACCCGGAGTTTCGCGCCGGTCGCGTGGATACCGGATTCATCGAGCGGTATCGCGAAGGATTGCTGACCACGGACCGCGCCGTGGACGCGACGGCGCTGGCGATCGCCGCGCTGCACCTGCTGACGGCGCGGGAGCAACGGGCCGTGCGCGACGCGCAATATTCCGCCGAACCGGGATCGCCCTGGCACCTGACCGACGGCTGGCGGCTGAATGGCGAACGCCGGGAACTGCTGCGCCTGCGCAGCCGGCACGGCGAACATTCCATTGCCATCGCACGCGGCGCCGGGAAATACCTTCTGCATTTCGAGGCCGGGACCATCGCTGCCACGGCGCGCCATGACAATGCCGGTGACCTGATCGTCAGCCTGGACGGCCGCACCGTGCGCGCGACCGTGGTCCCACACGGCGCGCAGATCACCGTACTGCTGTCGGGCGCGGCCCACGATTTCACGCACTTCGATCAGCTGGCGGCCTCGCAGGAAGCCGGGACCGCCGCCGGCAGTCTTGCTTCGCCAATGCCGGGGCGTATTGTGGACATTCGCGTGAAGCCGGGCGACAAGGTTCAACGTGGCGACACGCTGGTGATCATCGAGGCGATGAAAATGGAGCACGCCGTGACCGCGCCAGCCGCCGGCCAGGTCGGCACCGTGCATTTTCAGGCCGGGGACATGGTCAACGAGGGCGTGGAGCTGCTGGTATTGGACGCAGAGTAATCTTGTTTATGCGCGTGCCAAAACCAGCGCCCCGATGTTTCGTCATAGCCGGACCGAATGTCGGTGGCACACGTTTGGACGATATACGATAATTCACGTGAGTCCCCGATTTTCCTGGAGGGTGGTGAATGAAAACGACCATCAGACCTGAACAGGCTGGTGACTTTGCGCGGCGTGTGGGTCGCGCATTGAAACGCGCGGCCTTGAGGGCGCGCAAAACCGCCCGTCAGCATGGAACACCCATTTATGTATGGCATAACGGCAAAGTCGTCGCGCAAAAGCCATAGCCTGTTTCCCTGCCCTCCTCCAATCCTCCCCTTTTCCAGAAACACTTTCCGCACGCGAACCCCTTGGCTCGGGACATCGGGAGCCCTGAGCCCGGCGCGGGAATAAAGTGACTCCGAGCGACTGGAACATCCGCGACGCAGCGCCAGGTGATGAGCACGCCGTGCAGCAGGTGGTCTTCACCACGCTGCGCGAATACGGCCTGACGCCGAATATTGACGGCACCGACGCGGATCTCAAGGATCTCCACGAATTCTATGTCAGGCGCGGCGGCGTATTTCGCATTGTCACCGATGCCCATGGGAACATCGTCGGCTGCGGAGGTCTGTTGCCGATGGAAAACGACGACGTGGAGCTGCGCAAGATGTACCTGACGCCCGCAGTGCGCGGGAAGGGCCTCGGAAGGCGGCTGTTGGAGGATTTGCTTGCAATGGCCCGGAGCCGGGGTCACCGGCGCGTGGTGCTCGACACTGCATCGGTGTTGAAGGAAGCGATCGCGTTGTACCGAAGCCGCGGATTTCAGCCCTATGATAATCCGGACCGCGTCCAGCGCTGCGATCAGTCAATGTTCCTGAAACTGACCGCGTAAGCCCGGTCATCCTCGAATTCCGGCCGGCTGAAAACCGGTCCCACAGGAAACCATCCATCCCGACTGCGCCTGTGGGGCCGGATTTATCCGGCCAACTGCCGTAACATACGCGCACTTTTTGCCGACATACCGGAGGCTGATCCTTGGAAAACAGGCAACATGGCGCCGGTGCCGCGTTCACATTGGGTGCGTTGCTGTGCGCGGGATTCATCGCGCTTGGCTACCTGCTCGCCAACGGAATCGTTACCATCAAGGCGCTGGAGCGGACCGTCACCGTCAAAGGGCTGTCCGAGCGCGAGGTGCCCACAGACGTCGCGATCTGGCCGATCCGGTTCACCGAGGCGAGCGAGGATCTGAACCAGCTCGCGACATTGATTCAGTCGAAGAACCACCAGGTCATGGAGTTCCTGCGCGCCAACGGCTTCAAGGACGAGGAGATCTCGCTGTCCCCGCCGGCATTGATAGACCGCAAGGCCCAGGGCTACGGCGATCAGAACGTCGGCCTGCGCTTCTCCGGCACTTCCACGATCAATGTGTACACGGTGGACGTGGACAAGGTGCGGGCCGCCATGGGGAAGATCGTCGAGCTGGGCAAGGCCGGGATCGCGATCTCAGGGCAGGATTACGAAGTGCGCACCGAGTTCCTGTTCACGAAGCTGAACGACCTGAAACCGCAAATGATTGAGGAGGCCACGCGCAACGCCCGCGACGTGGCGGAAAAGTTCGCCAAGGATTCCCAAAGCACACTCGGCAAGATCAAGACCGCGAGCCAGGGCCAGTTCACCATAGAGAACCGGGACAGCAACACGCCGCACATCAAAAAGGTGCGCGTCGTTTCCACGGTCGAATATTACCTGTCCGACTGACATTGAACATCATCAACTTCGCGCAGCTCAGCGACACGCTGTCCACATCCGGGCAGCCGGCGGCGGCCGACTTCCAGTCCATTGCGGGGCAGGGATTCGGTACGGTCATCAACCTCGCCCTGCCCTCGTCCGATCATGCGCTGCCGGATGAAGGCGCCATCGTTACCGGACTGGGGATGAATTACGTGCACATCCCGGTGCGCTGGGAGGCGCCAAGGGTGGATCAGTTTCAGCGTTTTGCCGGCCTGCTGCGCCAGCTTGACAACGAGAAGGTCTGGGTTCACTGCGCGCTGAACATGCGCGTTTCCTGTTTCGTGTACCTGTACCGGCGCCATGAACTGGGCTGGGCGGAGGCCGATGCGCGCAGGCACATGGACGCAATCTGGGATCCGCGCAACTACCCGGCCTGGGCGGAGTTTGTTGATAATGTCGCGGCGGACTATTCCGCGCGCCGGTAAATTACAACCTCATGTACCGCGTATTCGGCATGTCATCCTCCGGCAACTGCCACAAGGTGAAATTATTGCTGGAGCAGTTGCGCGAGCCGTACGACTGGCAGGAAGTGGACATCATGCGTGGAGAGAGCCGCACGCCCGGGTACCTGGCCATGAATCCCAACGGCCGCGTGCCGCTGCTGCAAGTCGGCGCGGATATTTTTCTGCCCGAATCCAACGCCATACTGAATTATCTCGCCGAGGGATCGGCGTTCCTGCCCACGGATCGCCTGCAGCGGGCGCAGGTGCTGCAATGGATGTTCTTCGAACAGTACAGTCACGAGCCGTACGTCGCCGTGGCGCGTTTCATCTGCTGCTATCTGCCGCCGGACCATGAACGCCGTGCCGAACTGCCCCGGTTGCGCGAACGCGGCCACCAGGCGTTGAAAGTCATGGAACAGCATCTGTCCAGCCGGCGATTTTTCGTCGGCGAGCGTTACACCATCGCGGACATCGCCCTGTTTGCTTACACCCACGTAGCGGACTCGGGCGGGATCGAGCTCGTGCCGTATCCGGCGGTGCGCCGCTGGCTGGAGGCGGTCCGTTCCCAGCCCGGATACGTGGCGATGCCCGCCTAATCGCTGCCACGGGACAACCGGCCCGGCCCATGCATACGGATACGAACACACGATTCAACCGCGCCCTGTTGCTTGCGGCGCTCGGCATCGTGTTCGGCGACATCGGCACCAGCCCGCTTTATGCGCTGCGCGAATGCCTGCGCAGTACCGAGGCGATTACTGTGACCCAGGCCAGCGTGCTGGGCGTGCTGTCGCTCATGTTCTGGTCGCTGATTCTCGTCGTCACCATCAAGTACGTGGTGCTGATGCTGCGCGCGGACAATGACGGCGAGGGCGGCATCCTCGCATTGTTGTCCCTGGTAACGACGAATTCACAGCGCTACCCGCGGCTGCGCGGCGGTCTGATCATTCTGGGCATCATCGGTGCCGCGATGCTGTACGCGGACGCGCTGATCACGCCGGCCATCTCCGTGCTCAGTGCCGTCGAAGGACTGGAGGCGGTGGCCGCCGATTTGGAGCCTGTGGTCATTCCGCTTTCCGTGGCAATCCTCGTCGGGCTGTTCATGATCCAGCATCACGGCACGGCATGGATCGGAAAGCTGTTCGGCCCGGTGATGCTGATCTGGTTCGTCGTCATCGGTGCGCTCGGAGCGATGTCAGTGGCGCAGACCCCGGCAGTACTGGCCGCGCTGGACCCGCGTCATGCCGTGTCGTTCTTCGCGACGAACGGCTTTGCCGGATTCGCGCTGCTCGGCATGGTGATCCTGGTCATCACCGGCGGCGAGGCGCTTTACGCCGACATGGGGCACGTGGGCCGGGGCGCGATCCGCTGGGCATGGTTCGGGCTGGTATTGCCCGGGCTGCTGCTCAGCTATTTCGGGCAGGGCGCGGAGCTGATCCGCGCGCCGGACAAGATCGAGAGCCTGTTCTTCGATCTGGCGCCGCAGTGGGGGCTGTTGCCGCTCGTGGCGCTGGCGACCATGGCCACCATCATCGCTTCGCAGGCCGTCATCGCCGGCGTGTACTCGTTGACCAGCCAAGCCATGAATCTCGGCTACTGCCCACGCATGAACATCCTGCGCACTTCCGACCAGCAGGCCGGCCAGATCTACATCCCCCTCACCAACTGGATCATGCTGGTCGCGACGGTCTGGCTCGTGATCGAATTTCGTGAATCCGGCGCGCTGGCCGGGGCCTATGGGCTCGCCGTGGCCGGGTCCATGCTGGTCACCGCCATGTTTCTGTATTTCGTCGCGCGCATGCACTGGTCCTGGAGCCGCACCCGGGCCCTGCTGGTCGCGGTCCCGTTTGTCGTGATTCATGCGGCGTTTTTCGGCGCCACACTGTTGCGACTGCCCGCCGGCGGTTGGGTACCGCTCGCCGTCGGCATCGTGATCTTCAGCCTGCTGACCACCTGGCAGCGCGGCCGGATTTACGTGCGTGCCGTGATGGCGGACGAGACCATCCCGGTCAGGGATCTGCTGGAATCCCTGCGGGATTATCCGCCAGCGCGGGTGTCCGGCACCGCCGTGTACCTGACCCAGAACACCGAGGGCGTGCCGCGTACCCTGCTGCATAATCTGAAGCACAACCGCTCCCTGCACGAGGACGTGGCGCTGGTCACGGTGCGCACGGAGAATGTGCCGCGCGTGCCTGCGTCAAACCGCGTGGAGATCAGCGAACTGGGAGAACGCTTCTATCGCATCATCCTCCACTATGGATTCCGCGAAGAACCTGACGTGGCCGCGGTGCTCCAAGGCATCCCGAACCCGCCGCTGCGCCTCGATCCGATGGTCACCAGTTATTTCTCCGGGCGCGAGACCATGGTGCTGGCGAAACGTCCGCGCCTGCCCATCGCCCGCTGGCGCCGCAACCTGTTCCGGCTCATGCAGCACAATTCCACCGACGCGACGATGTACTTCGGCATCCCGCCCAATCGCGTGATTCAAATAGGCTCCCAGATCGAGATTTAGGCAGGTACAATCCCTGCCAACGAATTCCGGGGGGATCGCTTCATGTTGCAGAGCCTGCTGCGTACCAAACCCATCGCCGCGCGCGGCGCCGGCGGCGAACTGCGCCGCGCCCTCGGTCCGATCCAGCTCACCACCCTCGGCATCGGCGCCATCATCGGCACCGGCATCTTTGTGCTCACCGGGCTTGCAGCGGCGAAGTACGCGGGTCCGGCCATCGTGCTGTCGTTCGTCGTCGCCGGACTGGGCTGCGTGTTCGCCGGGCTGTGCTATGCGGAATTTGCGGCCATGGTCCCGGTCTCCGGCAGCGCGTACGCGTACAGTTACGCCACGCTGGGTGAATTCATCGCCTGGTTCGTGGGCTGGAATCTGGTGCTGGAATATCTGTTCGCCGCGGCCACGGTCAGCGTCGGGTGGTCGCGGTATTTCGTGAAACTCCTCGAGCACTTCGACGTGAACTTCCTGCCCGCGGCGCTGAGCGCGGCGCCGTTTGACGTGGCCGCCAATGGCGTCAGCTTTGTCACCACCGGGGCGTTGATCAATCTGCCGGCGGTTCTGATCGCATCGGTCATCACGGTCATCTGCTACGTGGGCATCACGCAGTCCTCGCTGGTGAATGCCGTGGTTGTCGCCATCAAGGTGACCATCGTGCTGCTGGTCATCGCGTTTGGATCGTTTTACATCAGCGCGGAGCACTGGACGCCGTTCATTCCGGAGAATACCGGCAAGTTCGGCGAATACGGGATCTCCGGCATTCTGCGCGCCTCGGGCATCATCTTCTTCGCGTACATCGGGTTCGATGCGGTGTCCACGGCGGCCCAGGAAGCCCGCAACCCGGAGCGCGACATGCCCATCGGCATTCTCGGCAGCCTCGTCATCTGCACCGTGCTTTACATCCTGATGTGCGCCGTGCTCACCGGCCTGCTGCCGTATCCGGATTTGAACGACGCCGCGCCGGTGGCGGTGGCATTGCAGGCCCATCAGGGTCTGCACTGGTTGGTGCCGTGGATCGTCGTGGGCGCGCTGGCCGGCCTGACGTCGGTGATCCTGGTCATGATCCTGGGGCAGGCGCGGATCTTCCTGACCATGGCGCAGGATGGCCTGATCCCGAAGGTGTTCGGCGCCGTGCATCCGAGGTTTCAGACACCCCACGTGGCGACGCTGGTCACGGGTGCGTCGGCGGCGCTGATCGGCGGGTTGTTTCCCATCGGCATCCTCGGCGAACTGGTCTCCATCGGCACGCTGATTGCGTTCATCACGGTGTGCATCGGCGTGCTGGTGCTGCGCCGGACGCGGCCGGATCTCAAGCGACCGTTTCATGTGCCGTATGTGAAGTTCGTGAGCGTCGCAGGCGTTGGATTCTGCAGCCTCATGGCGCTGACGCTGCCGCACGATACGTGGATCCGCCTGCTGGTCTGGACCTTCCTGGGTCTGGTGCTGTATTTCACCTACGGCAGCAAGCACAGCGTGTTGAACACCGCATAGCGTCGCGCGCCAGGGCCGGCGGAAGTCGGGGTCAAACCCCTATACGCATGCGCATCACCGGGACGGTTGTGGATACCCTGACTGGCCGGAATGCAGAGTCACTGGTCACCACTTCCGAATCTGAAATTTCCCTGAACTTCGACGGCGTGGCCGGCGATCGCCACGCCGGATTGACCCGGGCAGCCGATGTCCGCTTTCCCCACTATCCGCGCGGCACGCCGATCCGGAACACGCGCCAGTTGTCCATCGTCAGCGTCGAGGAATTGCGCGAGATCGCCACGACACTGCAACTGCCGGAACTGCCGGCGGCCTGGCTCGGCGCAAACCTGCTGCTGGACGGCATCGCCCACCTGACCCGCATCCCCGCCGGCAGCCGGATGTTCTTCCCGAGCGGCGCGGCGCTCGCGATCGAAGGGGAGAATCTCCCCTGCCGCGGACCGGGACGGGTAATCGAATTGCAGCATCCGGACCGGGCGGGGATCGCCAATCAATTCCCCAAGGCCGCGATGCACCTGCGCGGCCTGGTGGCATGGGTCGAGCGGCCCGGGGTGATCCACGCGGGCGATCAGGTCGAGGTCGAGATTGCGCGGATACACGCCTACCCCGTTTGAAGGATCTGTGGGGCCGGCTTTATGTCGGCAATCTTTTGGCCGGGGAGTAAACCCGGCCCCACAAGGGCAGACGGGATGCAGCTGCGCCTGTGGGGCCGGCTTTAGCCGGCCGGGATGTTCATGCAGCAGGCGGGGCGTTCTTTGGCCCCGGATTTCACCACCGGCGGCGTGTAAATCTCTGCGTCCGCCATATTGCGGTACGCCTCCCAGCGGATCCCGGCCGGGTCCACGATCCAGGTCTTGTCCGAACGCGCGTAGCAACAGGTCGTCTCGCCTTCATCGAAGGTGCCCAGTTCCGCTTCGCGCAGGCGAGTGCGGATCTCCGTCAGTTCACTGTCATCATCCACCTGGATGCCAAGGTGATTGACGCCCTCAGTTCCTGAACGCGTGGAAATGGCGAAGTTCAGGGATGGGCCCGCCAGCAGCCACTTGGCATAGTCTGGTTTGACCTTGACCGGCTGCGCGCCGAATACCGCGCTGTAAAAGCGCACCGCTTCAGCCAGATTCTTCACACCCACATGCACATGCAGTCTTTTCATGATCGTTTTCCCTTTGGCCCGCAACAGGGCGTCAGTTCAATGAGGGATTTTTTGCTTCGGGCTTCCTTTCGCACGCGCACGAATTCCGCGCTGCAGCAGTTCTCCGCCAGGTAACCGACGATTTCCTGCATGAACGGGAAATTCGCCGAATAGATGATCGAGCGCCCCTCGCGCCGGGCCGTCGCGAGACCTGCCCGCTCCAGGTGTCCGAGGTGAAAGGACAGCGAGTTGTGGGGGATGCCCAGTGCCTCGCTGATTTCGCCCGCGGGCAACCCTTCCGGCCCCGCCTGCACCAGCAGGCGGAAGGCCCTGAGCCGGGTCTCCTGGGACAACGCCGCTAACGCGGCCAGAGCGATATTTATGTCCATATGTCCAAGCTACTGGACATATGGACGTATGTCAAGCGGAAGCGTGTGGGGCCGGGTTTACCCGGCCAGGCAGCGGATGGCCGGCATGAAGCCGGCCCCACAGGCGGATCTTGCACCATTGGAACTTGTGGGGCCGGGTTTACCCGGCCAGGCAGCGGATGGCCGGCATGAAGCCGGCCCCACAGGCGGATCTTGCACCATTGGAACTTGTGGGGCCGGGTTTACCCGGCCGGGATGTTCAACCCAATTCCGGCGAGAGTTGAACCGCTCAAGGCGCCGCCGGCAGCTCCCGGCGCAGTCCCTTGAAACGCGCGAAGTCC
>JACORW010000016.1 GCA_016179185.1 Gammaproteobacteria bacterium
CGTGGAAGGCGCGGTGAAGATCAGCCTCGATAAGGTGCAGAAGCTCGGGGTCAGAACCGAGCGCGTGACCCTGCGGGATCTCACGCGCGCCGTGCGGGCGGTGGGCACCATTGAGGCCAGCGAACGGCTCACTTACACGATCACGCCGAAGTTCGATGGCTGGGTTGAGCGCCTGTACGTGAACACCACGGGCGAGCCCGTGCAGCGCGGCCAGGCGCTGCTGGACGTCTACAGCCCCGAGCTGGTAGCCACGCAGCAGGAATACCTCATCGCCTTGAAAGGTGCTCAGGCGGTAAAGGATGCCGATCCCGAGATCCAGGAACGCATGCAGGAACTGGTGGATTCCGCCATGCAGCGTCTTGATTACTGGGACATCTCGCCCAAGGAGCTGCGAGAGCTTCGGACGGAAGGCAAGATCAGGCGCGTACTCACGTTCCGCTCGCCGGTAAACGGCGTGGTGCTGGACAAGCCGGTACTGAAGGGCATGCGCTTCATGCCCGGGGAGATGTTGTACAAAATTGCCGACCTGTCTACGGTCTGGTTGATGGCCGAAGTATTCGAGCAGGATCTGGGGCTGGTTCACCCGGAACAGCAAGTCAGGATCGGAGTCGAGACCTATCCCGGCAAGGATTTCACCGGAACGTTGGTGTTCGTTTATCCCACGTTGAACCCCGGGACCCGGACCGGGCGGGTACGTGTCGAGATCCCGAACCCGGACCTGCTCCTCAAGCCGGCGATGTACGCCAATGTCGAGATCGCGGCTGACCAAGGGGAGCCGAAGGTGCTGGCTGTGCCTGATTCAGCCGTGCTCGACAGCGGTGTACGTCAGATCGTTTTGATAGAGCGGGGCGAAGGGCTGTTCGAGCCGCGGGAAGTAAAGCTCGGCGCGCGCGCGGACGGCTACTTCGAGGTGCTGGACGGGCTCCGGGAGGAAGATCAGGTTGTGGTCAGCGCCAACTTCCTGATCGACGCGGATAGCAATCTGAAAGCGGCTTTGGGGAGTTTTGGAGGTCACTCCGGCCACGGCGCCGCACCCGCGATGGGCACGTCGCCTTCCGCCAGTACGTCTGAAGTATCGTCCGAACTTCAGACCGACGCCGCAGAACACACGGGGCACTGAGATGCTGAACCGCATTATCGAGTGGTCGATCCGCAACGTGTTCCTGATCCTGCTGGCGACGTTTTTCATCGTTGCGTGGGGTGTCTACGTGGTAATCGAAACGCCGATCGATGCCATCCCCGACCTTTCGGACGTGCAGGTCATCGTCTATACCGAATACCCCGGGCAAGCGCCCCAGGTGGTTGAGGATCAGGTGACCTATCCATTGACCACCGCCATGCTCGCGGTGCCCAAGTCCAAGGTGGTACGGGGCCTCTCCATCTTCGGCGCCTCCTTCGTTTACGTGATCTTCGAGGACGGCACGGACATCTACTGGGCACGGTCGCGGGTACTGGAGTACCTGAGCTTCGTCTCCGGCAGGCTCCCGCGCGATGTTTCTCCGGCGCTGGGGCCGGACGCCACAGGCGTAGGCTGGGTCTACCAGTACGCCGTGATCGGCGCGAAGCGCACCCTCGCCGAACTGCGCACCCTCCAGGATTGGTTCCTGCGTTATCAGCTCACCAAGGCCCAGGGGATATCAGAGGTGGCGAGCGCCGGCGGCTTCGTGAAGCAGTACCAGATCACCCTGAACCCGCGGGCGCTTCAGGCCTACGGTGTTCCCTTGTCCAGGGTCATCCAGGTGGTCCGCGACAGCAACCGGGACGTGGGCGGTCGCGTGGTGGAGATGACCGAGACCGAGTACGTGGTCCGCGGGCGAGGGTACCTGCGCGGCATTGCCGACCTCGAGCAGCTCGTTGTCAAGGCCGAGACCGGCACGCCCGTTCTGCTGCGCGATCTCGCCAGAGTGGAGTTGGTGGCGGAGGAGCGCCGGGGGATCACGGAGCTTAACGGCGAGGGCGAAGTCGTCAGCGGCATCGCCGTGGCGCGCTACGGCCAGAATGCCCTGGACGTGATTCACAACGTGAAGACCAAGATCGCCGAGATCGCGAGCGGCCTGCCTGATGGTGTCAGGATAGAGGCTGTTTACGACCGTTCGGATCTGATCCACCGGGCGATCAGGAACTTGAACCGCACCTTGATCGAGGAGAGCCTCATCGTCGCCCTCGTATGCGTGGTTTTCCTCATGCACGCGAGAAGCGCGCTGGTGGCCATCGTCATGCTGCCCATCGGGGTACTCATCGCCTTCATCACCATGCGCGAGATCGGACTCAACTCCAACATCATGAGCCTGGGCGGCATCGCCATCGCCATTGGCGCCATGGTGGACGCGGCCATCGTCATGATTGAGAACGCCCACAAGCATCTGGAGCGCCTCAAGCCCGGCGAGCCGCGGCTTCAGGCCATTATTGCCGCGTGCCGGGAGGTTGGCCCTGCCCTGTTTTTCAGCCTGCTCATCATCACCGTGTCCTTCCTGCCGGTATTTACACTGGAGGCGCAGGAAGGGCGGCTGTTCAAGCCGCTTGCCTACACGAAGACCTTCGCCATGGCGGGCGCCGCCTTCCTTTCCATCACTCTGGTACCGGTGCTGATGTTGCTGTTTATCCGCGGGCATATCCCGCCGGAACACAAGAACCCAATCGTGCGTTTCCTGCACTGGGTTTACCGCCCAATCATCGCCGGGATCTTGCGCTGGAAACGCCCCACGATTCTCGCCGCCGTGCTGATCCTGGGGGTCACCGCCTACCCGGCACTCAAGCTGGGCACGGAGTTCATGCCTATCTTGAACGAGGGGACGCTGCTGTACATGCCGGTTACCCTGCCGGCGCTCTCGGTAACGAAATCGGCGGAGTTGCTGCAGACCCAGGACAAAATCATCAAGAGCTTCCCCGAAGTGGCCTCGGTATTCGGCAAGGCGGGCCGCGCGGCTACGGCCACCGATCCGGCGCCGCTGGAGATGTTCGAGACCGTGGTCAACTTGAAGCCCGAGACCGAATGGCGATCGGGTATGACCATCGACAAGTTGATAGCCGAGCTGGATCTGGCTCTGCAAATCCCCGGTGTCTCCAATGCCTGGACCATGCCGATCAAGGCGCGTATTGACATGCTCTCCACCGGGATCCGGACCCCCATCGGGATCAAGGTGTACGGCAAGAACCTTGCGGAGATTGAGAAGCTGGCCAAGCAGATCGAGGCGGTGGTAAAGACCGTGCCCGGCACCACCAGCGCCTACGCCGAGCGCCTGACCGGCGGCTACTATCTGGAGATCGAACCTGATCGCATGGCGCTCGCCCGCTATGGCCTGGCGGTGGGCGACCTGCTGGAGGTCATCGCCACTGCCATGGGTGGTGAAATGGTCACTACCACGGTAGAAGGGCTGGAACGCTACGGCGTCAGCGTGCGCTATCCCCGGGAGCTTCGGAGCAATCCGCAGGCCATAGCCACCCAGGTCCTGGTGCCGATCCCTCCACTGAACCGCGGCATGGGGACGAGGACCGCTGACGCCCAGTTCGCTGCCTCAACCGGCATGGGATCCACCGTGGGCGAAGCCATGATCCCCCTGGGCCAGCTCGCCCGGGTCAAGGCTGTAAAAGGCCCGCCCAGTATTCGCACCGAGAACGCGCTCCTGGCGGCTTACATCTTCGTGGATATTCGCGACCGGGACATCGGCGGCTACGTGGCGGACGCTCAGAAGGCGGTGCGCGAGCAGGTCAGTTTCCCGCCCGGATATTACGCCGCGTGGAGCGGACAATTCGAGTACATGGAGCGGGCGAAACAGAAGCTCAAGATCGTGATCCCGCTCACTGTGCTCATCATCTTCCTGCTGCTCTACTTCAATTTCCGGCGGCTCACCGAGACCCTGATCGTCATGCTTTCGGTGCCATTCTCCCTGGTGGGGGGGATCTGGCTCATGTATCTGCTGGGCTACAACATGAGCGTGGCGGTGGCGGTGGGCTTCATAGCGCTCGCCGGGGTGGCGGCAGAGATCGGTGTAATCATATTGATCTATATGGATTCCGCCCTGCGGGCAATCAGCGAGAGGCGGGAGGCCGCCGGCGAACGCCTCAGTGCGGGCGATCTCCATGAGGCGGTGATCCAGGGTGCGCTGCTGCGGGTGCGTCCCATCATGATGACGGTGTTCGCCATCATCGCCGGGTTGCTGCCCATCATGTGGGGCACCGGCACCGGTTCCGAGGTGATGCGCCGCATCGCCGCGCCGATGGTGGGCGGCATGGTGTCGGCCACGATCCTGACGTTGATGGTGATCCCGGCAATTTACGCGATGGTCAAGGGATGGAGCCTGGAACGCGGGGAAACGGAAGCGGCATCAGAAGTCGTTCAACCAGACTGAACGATGATGAAGGCGCGTAATGAACTATTGCAAGGTCACGGCCGTATTCGCGATCGAGCGCCGCTGTAAGCGGCATGCAAAAGGAGAAAGCCATGAGACAGTCTTCGCACGCTCCCGGGAGCTTGGCATCCCAACCGGCCAGGCGCCGGCTTTGGATGAAAAACACACTTTGGACGGTTGTCACCGTTTTGTTGATCGCTACGGGGGTCGCTGCCATGCACATGCGAACCCGCGTGGCGGACATCGTCGTCTACAAGAGCCCGACTTGTGGCTGCCGCACGAAATGGATAGAGCATCTGCGCGGGGCGGGATTCGCGGTGGATGCGGTTGACACCGAGGACTTGGTACAGTTGAAACGATCACTTGGGGTGCCGATGGGACTCGCATCGTGCCATACCGCAGTGGCGGGGGAATATCTTGTCGAGGGCCACGTGCCTGCCGACCTCGTGCGCCGGTTGCAGGAGGAAAAGTCCCGTGTGCGTGGCCTGGCGGTACCTTCCATGCCGCCGGGGTCGCCCGGTATGGAGCATCCGAATCCGGTGCGCTATGACGTGCTTGCCTTCGACACGGACGGCAAGATCAGCGTCTATGCAACTCGTCAGGGCAGCGATCAGCGGCAATGAATGACACCTGCGATCGTCTTGCGCCCCGGCGACGTTTCTCACGCTGATGGTCATTCCCTTCGCAATATCGAGGACATCCAGCGCGTCGCTGCGCCGATGGTCGACGGCATGGTCACCGCGCCGCTGCTGTCCATGATCGTGATCCCCGCCGCCAATCTGATGATTCGCGGCCTCCGGTTCGCCCCGGCAAAGGAATGATCATGGGAAAGCACGCGCTTCCAGGAGCCGTATCCGGCCGCCGGACGGCCACTGTTCCCGCCGCGCTTGCGCTGGATCAATCGCTCGTCGCGCTGAAGCAGCTAGATTGATCATAAAAGCCGGCGACATCTTTCCGACTGTGGGACAGGAACCAAATGACAACTGATCCGGTATGCGGCATGCAGGTGGAGGAACAACGGTCCGCGGGGAGCGTTGTGCATGCAGACCGGACTTACCATTTTTGCTCCACCGGCTGCCGGGAGAAGTTTCACGCCAATCCGGTGAAGTACTTGGCGCCCGGGGGGCTGAAGGCCCGGCCGGCCCCGCCCCGGGGCGCCCGGTACACCTGTTCGATGCACCCGGAGGTCGTTCTGGACCAACCGGGCTCCTGTCCCAAATGCGGCATGACATTGGTGCCAATTGTTCCCCCTGCGTCCGCCGTCGGCGCCTATACCTGCCCGATGCACCCAGAAGTGATTCAGGACAAGCCCGGCTCGTGCCCGAAGTGCGGCATGGCGCTCGTCCCGGTCGCGGCCGGGGAGGAAGAGAATGCGGAACTGCGCGACCTGACGCGCAGGTTCTGGGCCGGCGTAATCTTCTCGGTCCCGCTGGTCGCGCTGGCGATGCCGCCCGCTATGGGCATCGCGGCGCCGTTCGGGGTTCCGCCGCATATCCGCGTATGGCTCGAGCTGATCCTGGGAACCCCGGTGGTGCTGTGGTCGGGCTGGCCGTTCTTTCGGAAGTTCGCCATCTCTCTTCGGAATCGCAGCCCGAACATGTACACGCTGATTGGGCTGGGTGTCGCGATCGCGTACCTGTTCAGCCTGTTCGCGGTGTTCGCACCCAGCCTGTTCCCGATGGAATTCCGCATGCACGGCGGCGAGGAGGTCGGCGCGTATTTCGAGGCCGCCGCCGTGATCGTCACGCTGGTGCTGCTCGGCGAGGTCATGCAATTGCGCGCGCTGGGCCAGACCAGCCAGGCGATCAAACAGCTCCTGGCGCTCGCGCCGAATACGGCGCTGCGCATCGAGGCGGACGGGCGCGAGGTGGAAGTGCCGCTCAACGAGGTGCAGGTCGGCGATCGGCTGCGCGTGCGGCCCGGCGAGAAGGTGCCCATTGACGGGGTGTGCCTGGACGGCTCCTCGAACGTGGATGAATCCATGATCACCGGTGAGCCGGTCCCGGTGCCGAAGAGGGCCGGCGACAAGGTGACCGGCGCGACCATCAACGGCAAGGGTACGCTGGTCATCCGCGCCGAGCGGATCGGCGCGGATACGCTGCTCGCCCGGATCGTGCACATGGTGGCGCAGGCGCAGCGTACCCGTGCGCCCGTGCAGCGTCTTGCCGACCTCATCGCCGCCTGGTTCGTGCAGACAGTGATCGTGATCGCGATCGTCACCGCGGTCGTCTGGGGATACTTCGGGCCGGAGCCCGCGATCGTCTACGCCGTCGTGAATGCCGTGGCGGTGCTGATCATCGCCTGCCCGTGTGCCGTGGGGCTCGCAACCCCGATCTCGATCACGGTGGCGATGGGGCAGGGCGCGTTGAACGGGATCCTGTTCCGCAACGCGGAGGCAGTGGAGACGCTGCGCAACGTGGACACGCTCGTCGCCGACAAGACCGGCACGCTCACGCTGGGTCGGCCGCAGCTCGTTGACTTCGTGGTCGAGCCGGGGACCGACGGGAACGAGGCGCTGTCGCTCGTCGCAAGCCTGGAGCGCGCGAGCGAGCACCCTCTCGCCCAGGCGATCGTCAAGGGCGCCGAGGAGCGCGGCATCGTGTTCCGGCAGGTCGCCGGTTTCGAGTCTGTCACGGGCAGGGGCGTTAAGGGAAACGTCGCGGGCCGCAAGGCAGCGGTCGGCAGCCGGCATTTCATGGACGCCTTCGGCGGCGTTCCGCAGGCGCTCGCGGACCGGGCGGACGCGCTGCGCGCGCAGGGCAAAACGGCAATGTTCGGCGCGATCGACGGCCGCGTCGCAGCCGTGATCGCAGTCGCGGACCCGATCAAGGAGACCACCGCGGAAGCCATCAAGGCGCTGAAGGCCGAGGGAGTAAGACTCGTCATGCTCTCGGGCGATTCGCGCAAGACCGCGGAGGCTGTCGGCAGGCAGCTTGGCATGGACGAGGTGATCGCGGAGGTGCTGCCCGAGCAGAAGGTGGACAGGATCAAGGCGCTGCAGGCGCAGGGGCGCTTCGTCGCAATGGCAGGGGACGGGATCAACGATGCCCCGGCGCTCGCGCAGGCGCAGGTCGGCATTGCCATGGGCACCGGCACTGATGTCGCGATCGAGAGCGCGGGCGTGACGCTGGTGAAAGGCGACCTGCGCGCGATCGCCAAGGCGATCCGTCTCTCCCATGCCACCATGCGTAACGTGAAACAGAACCTGTTCTTCGCCTTCGCCTACAACGCACTTGGCGTGCCGGTGGCGGCGGGCGTGCTCTATCCGGCGTTCGGGTTGCTGCTGTCGCCCATTTTTGCCGGTGCGGCGATGGCGATGAGCTCGGTATCGGTCGTTACCAACGCACTGCGTCTTCGGCGCGTGCGGCTGTGATGTTCATCAATCGAAGGAGGTGCCACATGAATCGTAGACCACACATTCTTGCAGTCATCACGTTGTGCCTGGCCGGTATCAGCGCGCCGTCAATTTCCGTGGCCGCGGAACCGGAGCATGGCATGGAGCAAATGATCCAGGCCGCGAAGAGCGGCGCGGATCACGAGGCCCTGGCGGCGCGATACGACGCGCAGGCGAAGGATTTGCTGGCACAGGCCGAAGCGCATGAGCGCATGGGCAAGCGCTATGAGGCATTGGAGCTCGGCACCGTCAAGGGGCCGAAATTTGCGGGACATTGCCGGAAATTGGCGGATAACCTCCGTACAGCGGCTCGGGAAGATCAGGAACTGGCCGCGCTCCATCGTGAACTGGCAGCGGGCATGGACCGGTAGAGGCGGCCATGTCGCGTTCAGGCTGTTGTGTGCAGCACGGGGCGGGTCGGACCTCCCGTCTACGGCAAACGCGAGCGCGCTTCGTTTTGCGGATCATCGCAAACGCGGGGGCCATGTTATTGCTGGCTGCCGGCCCGCCGGTGGCAGCACGGGAATCCCTGCACGGCTCGATCAACGGTACCGAGGTGTATTACGGTGTGGTGCCCGCCCAGATGGTGCTGGGCCACGAGGCGCAACACGGCGACGGCAAAGTTGCCCGCGGTGCACACCACCTGGTGGTCGCGTTATTCAACAGCGACTCGGGAAAGCGCATCACCGACGTCGAAGTCGAAGCGCGCGTTGAACCCTTGGGACTCGCCGGCGAGACAAAGAGGCTGGAGCCCATGACCATCAACCAGACCGTGACGTTCGGCAATTATTTCCAGATGGCCCGCGCCGGCCCGTATCGCATAATCATCAGGATCCGGCCGCCGGGCACGGGGAGCTGGAACGAAACGGCCTTTGAATATCGCCACGGTTTCGGGGACTGATCATGACGGTGCCGCGCCAGAACCCTGCGATGTGGGTGTTCCTCGCCATCATGGCCGGACTCCTGCTGCAATGGCCCACGCTGCCGACCCTGGCGATGTTTCAGAACCTGCGTTCATCCCGCGACTTGGGAAAACCGCGGCATCGGCGCCCTGAGGGGCACCGGCCGCGGCATCAAGCGGAGAAACGATCTATTTGAGCGTGATCTCCCGCATCAGGTAATCGCCGGTGATCTCGCGCATCTTCGGATAGGTCTTCTGCGCAAATTCCGTCGTCTCCTTGTTGCGTTGCTCGCCATATTCCTTCATGAACGCGTCGTACTTTGCCTTGTCCGGTGCCAGATCAGCCGTGTTCTTGAACTTTACCACCAGCATCAGATTGAACTTTCCGCTGGACTGGAGATCGCTTCGGTAAATCCTGTAGTCCTCGATCTGGCCGAGCTTCTTCGCGATCTCGTTTCCCTCCACCCAGCTCTTCGCAATGCCTTCGAGATAGAGATCGCTCATGTTCGGTTCCACCTTGACGGTGGTGAACAGCCAAACGGCATCGCTGATGTCGTAATCCTTCCACGGCGTCAGGTCCGCGTAGACGGGAAGAGAGGCGGCGGCCAGCAGCGCGGCCGCGAAAGCGTGTTTCAGCTTCATGATGGGCTCCTTATGAAAATGAGGTTGTGGAAGATGGTTATTTACCACCCCTGAAGCGTAGCGGGAGATGTCGCGTTCGCGCAACCGTTCGTCGCTTCTGCAAGTCGGTCTGTCGCGCATTGTGCGACCGGCCGTACAGAATTGATTGCCTCCCGATTACTCTTGTGGGGCCGGGTTCATCCCGGCCTGGCGACGCCCTGCATTGAGACGGCCCTTCACTTACCCACTCACATTATGGAAGTTCCACATGCTTGAAGACGATCTCCCCGCCGACGATGCTGTACAACACCTCGGTGCCGGGGATCTGTTCGTCCGGAACCGTCAGGATGTCCCGGGACAGCACGACGATGTCCGCGAGTTTGCCCGGCGTCAGCGTGCCTTTGATGTCCTCTTCAAACGCGGCGTACGCATTGTTGATTGTGTACGACTTCAGCGCCTCCTCGCGGGTGAGCCGCTGTTCGGGGAAAAATGCCGAACCGTCCGCCATGCGGCGTGTCACCGTTGAATAAAAACTCATGATCGGGTTGATAGCTTCCACCGGGGCGTCGGTGCCGTTGGTCACGACGGCGCCCGCATCCCACAGCGCGCGCCAGGCATAGGCGCCCTCCTTGCTGCGCTGTTCCCCCAGTCGTTTCGGGACCCACGGACCGTCCGAGGTCGCGTGCACGCCTTGCATCGAAGCAATGACGCCTAGGGCTGCAAAGCGCGGAATGTCTTTCGCGGAGAGATGCTGGGCATGCTCGATGCGCCAGCGCAGATCCTTTTTACCGTCCTGCGCCCGGAATATCTGTTCATAAATATCCAGGACCTCGCGGTTGGCGCGGTCGCCGATGGCGTGAGTATTGAGCTGAAAACCGTGCTGCATGGCCAGCTCCGCGGTGCGCTCGATATTGGCGATCGGGTCAAGGACGAAGCCGGTGCTGTCCGGTTTGTCCGCATAGGGCTCCAGCAACCAGGCGCCATGGGCGCCGAGCCCGCCGTCAATCATGCGCCTGATCGCACGGACCGCCAGATGGTCATTCCCGTAACCGATGATCCGGTACGCGGATAAGCCTTCCGCCAGCACCGCGTTCGACACCTCCGCTCCGATCATCACATACAGGCGGATGGGAAGTTCGCCCCGGGCCGCCATCTCCTTGAGCAGATCAATAGTCTTGAATGAGGCGCCCGCGTCATGAAACGTCGTCACGCCATTGGCGAGCGCCTTCTGAACGGCGAGCTTTACCTGTTCCATTTCCTCGATTTTGATTTCCTGCGCCGAGCGCTGCTGCTGGTACCGGGAAATGGCGTCGCCTACCGCGTTCTGTGCCGCTTCCCGCAGCATCCCGGTCGGCTGACCGTTGCGATCCCGGACGATCTCGCCGCCCGGAGGATCAGACGTCGTCGCATCAATGTCCGCCAGTTGCAAAGCCAGCGCGTTGGCGACTACGGCATGACCGCTGGCATGGCTCAACGCAACGGGATTGTCCGGCGAGACCTTGCTCAGGGCGTGATGCATCGGTAATCCGTCAATATTGGGTTCCGGAGGTTTGTTCCACTTCTCCTGGTGCCATCCCCAGCCCAGGATCCACTGTCCCGGTTTTGTCCTGCGCGCTGCCTCCGAAACCGCAGTGACGATCTCGTCCCAGTTTCCCGCCCTCGTGAGATCGACGCCCGACAGCGCCCGCCCCAGCGCCAAAAGATGGCCGTGCCCTTCAATAAAACCGGGGATCGCGAGCCGGCCATGCAGATCGATCACCCTGGTGCCTGGTCCGACCAGCGGTTCGATTTCCCCGTTGTTGCCCAGAGCCGTGATCGTGTGGCCGGTCGCTGCCAGGGCCTGGACCTCCGGCATGGACGGGTCCACGGTGACGATCTTCCCATTCTTCAGCACCAGATCGGCGTGGTTCACATCGGCCGCGCCCGATGGATCGGCTGCACCGGCGCAAAGCAGCGTCAGCATGATCAGGCCTGCGCCCGATCTCCTCGTGCTCGTCATAGGGCCAAGGGTTTCGATTGGTTAAACAAGAGGGGAATAAGTATTGGCCGGGATCTGGATCACCAGCCAAGCTGCCACGGCATACCACGCCGCCACGCGGAACACATGGCGGCGGCGCAGTTGAGCGAGAAAGGACTTCATCCCCATACGTGGCTGCCCGCGGTAACGCACCGGGGCACCCGCCTGAAAATGTATTCTCCGCCCGGGACTGCAGGGTTTCAATTTCGCGCGTAGCCTTCGAGTTTCTTCGAATCGGGAATCGATTGGTCCCGCCAGTCAAGTCCTCTGTCCGGGGCCACGGTCCCACAACGGTAAACTGCGGCCCCAAGCGGGTTCTGCCGTAACCAATCGCATTCGTACTTGCGTTTAGTAGCACTATATGGAACCCTGCATGCATGTGGAAACGACCATTCTGGACTGCCCGTATCGAAGACGCCTGGAAGAGGCGCAACGTTGTCTGGTTGTCCGGCATCCGGCGCGTGGGCAAAACGGTTCTGTGTAGATCACTGCCGGACATTGAGTACTTCGACTGTGAGCTGCCGCGGACCCGGCGCGCCATGGAGGATCCACAGGCCTTCCTCGACGACATACGGGGCAAGCGGGTTGTCCTCGATGAAATCCATCGCCTCGACAACCCGTCGCAACTCCTCAAGATCGCGGCGGATCATTATCCGGATCTGAAAGTCATTGCCACGGGTTCCTCGACGCTTTCGGCGTCCGGCAAGTTCCGCGATACGTTGGCGGGCCGGAAGACGGACCTCTGGCTCACGCCGGTCGCCGCCGCGGAACTGAAAGACTTCAGGCAACCCAATCTGGAGCGACGCCTGCTGCACGGCGGTCTGCCACCGTTCCTGCTTGCGGAAGCGCCGCCCGAACGGGATTTCCAGGAGTGGATGGACGCCTACTGGGCGCGCGACGTCCAGGAGCTGTTCCGCGTTGGACGGCGCGCCTCGTTTCAGAAGTTTGCGGAGCTGCTGCTCATTAACTCGGGTGGGATATTTGAAGCGACACGCTATGCGCGGCCTTGCGATGTCAGTCGTCCAACCATCGCGAATTATCTTGCGGTTCTTGAAGCAACCTTCGTGGTACACGCCGTGCACCCGCACAGCTCACACCGTTCCGGAGAGATCATCTCGGCGCCCAAGGTATACGGTTTCGATACAGGTTTCGTCTGTTATCACCGCGGCTGGAAGCCGCTTCGGCGCGACGATCTTGGCATCCTGTGGGAACATCTGGTGCTGAATGAAATGCACGCACACCTGCAAACGCGGGACATTCGTTACTGGCGCGACAAGCGACAGCACGAAGTGGATTTTGTTCTGCCCGGACGCCGCGGCGCTCCCATTGCCATCGAATGCAAGTGGTCGGCGGACAATTTCGATGCAAAGAATCTGCGCGCATTCCGCCACGCTTACCCGAAGGGCGATAACTTCGTCGTGGCCCAGGATGTGACCCGCACATTTCACCGGGACATTACCGGAATGCGCGTCACATTCCTCGCGCTCGATACACTTATTACATCGCTGCGAACCGGGAAATGAGGCAGCCAAACCCCGGCAGGGGTCGGAGCAAACGCTCCGACCCTGTTATGGACTGGTAGTTGATTGCTTCGAAGCGAATTGCGCGCGCGGATCGCGGGTCACATCCACGCCGTGGCGGGCCATGAGTTCACGGAATTCGGGGTTTGCCCGGAGTGATGCTCCGTTCCAGTGGAACCATACCTGGTAAGGTGTGACAGTCGTCGGCGGATCGAGAAGCTGGCGTACGAGATCCACAGCGCCCGGGATGTCTCCAAGCTGTGCCTGCAAAGCTGCGGCCTCGTACGCCACCGCGCCCGGTATGGGCCATGGACAGTTCGGCCATGGCCAGGGCAAAGTTCGGATCAAGCTCTATCGCTGCTTCCAAATGGCGGAGTCCCTTGTCTAAAGCGAAGCTGACGAGTGCCGCGTGACCAAGCACGTATTGCTCGAATGCCTTGGCATTCTCGGTGGGCACTCGGCTAAGCGCCGCGCGTTCCTGATCGGTCAGGCGTACAGAAAGCTCCCGGGCGATGGCGGTGGCAATCTCGCTCTGCATTGCGAACCCCTGAGAGAGCGTCCGGTCAAAGGTCTCCGCCCAAAGGTGTGTATCTGTCGCGGCATCGATCAGTTGCGCCTGGATCCGGGACCTGGTCACCGTCTCGCTGCACGCTGCCCTCGACCACGTGGGTTACGCCGAGCGCTTTGGCGACATCCCTCAGATTCGGCCGTGCGCCCTCGTATGCCATTACGGAAGTCCGCGAGATCACCGTCATGCCGCCGATCTTGGCGATGCGCGTAATTAAGGTGTCGTGTATGCCGGCCGTGAAGGCGGCGTTGGCTTCATCGCCGCCGAGATTCTCGAATGGCAGCACCGCCAGCACCCGGGGCGGCACCGGGGTGGATTCACGAGCCGGGACGCTCTTGCTTGTCGAGACAGGCTCGTCAACGGCCGGGCCGAGGGTGCGCCACGCCTGCATGGCACCGACACCGAGCAACACACCGCCGGCCAACGCGAGCCACAACGATGCCCCGCGCCAGGGTGAAGCGGGGGAAGGTGTCGGAGCGAACGCTCCGACCCCCGTCACACTGTCATCGCGCTCCGTCACCTTGACGCCCTCCGGCGTGACCTCCAGTGCCCAGGCAAGCGCGATCGCAACGGGGAACCCGATCAAGCAAAGTACGATCACAAAACGGACCGTCCAGTCCGGAAACATCAGGTGGGGGAAGGTATTAGTGGCGATCTGGATCACCAGCCACGCGGCCACGGCATACCACGCCGCCACCCGGAACACATGGCGGCGGCGCAGCTCGGCGACAAAGGACTTCACCCCCATTCAGACCTGCCTTGAGTGCCGGGCAGGGCACTCCCCTGGACAGTTATTCTCTGCCTACACTCCAGGGGGTTCAAATCGGCGGCCACAGATGAGGGATCGGCTCATCTATATATTTCGAACTGCCAACAGAGTGACCGGGCGTGTTAGCAGGCGCCCTTTATCCGGATTCACTCGCTCGCATTTCTTGTGGGGCCGGCTTTAGCCGGCCGGGATGTGCGGCTTGTCTGTCTCAATGAGAAGATATACAATTCTGATGTATATTTAAAGGAGCGTCATGCAAATTTCAAAGTGGGGAAACAGCCTCGCCGTGCGTCTGCCCAGCGCGGTCGTCAAGGCACTCAGGCTCAAGAAAGGTGACGACGTGGAGATCGTCGTCGCCGGCACGAAGCGGTTTGAAATTGCGCGCGACAAGAGCCGCGAAGAGGCCGTTGCGCGTCTGCGGGCGCTGAAGCGCCCGTTGCCCAAGGGCTTCAAGTTCGACCGGAATGAGGCGAATGCGCGTTAAGCCTTTTCTCGACACGAATATTCTCATCTATGCCTTTGCAGCGGACGATCCCCGGAGCGAGCGGGCAGAAGCCCTGCTCGCAGCAGGAGGGGTCATCAGCGTCCAGGTACTGAATGAGTTCGTCAATGTATCGCGGCGCAGGCTGCGCCGTGGATGGGACGAGATCGAGAAAGCAGTTCGCGTGCTGCGCACGCTCCTCGAACCGCCCGTCCCTGTGACCATCGATCTTCACGAAGCCGCGGTGACACAGGCACGCAACCACGGCTTTGCGTTTTACGACGCATTGATCATTGCGGCGGCAGTTCAATCCGGATGCAAGGTTATCTATACCGAAGACATGCACGATGGTCAGACCATCGGTGACCTGAAGGTCCTCAACCCGTTTCGCTGAATAGTTTCAGATTACTCCGTGGAAGCAGTTTGCGCGCGCGGATCCCGGGTGACGTCCACGCCGTGGCGGGCCATCAGTTCGCGGAATTCAGGGTTCGCGCGCAGCGTGGCTGCCCAGCGCTTTGGCGACACGCAAGTCTCAGTGGGAAGACAGTGATCCATACGGTCGCAAACCCGCTGCCTTGATCAGCGCCCCGCCATCCATGACGCGGCCTTCGCTCACGACCCAGCGCACCCTTTCCAGGGCGCGCATGTCCTCAAGCGGGTTCCCCTCCAGCACGACCAGGTCGGCGATTTTCCCGACTTCGATGCTGCCGCGATCATGCGCCTCCCCGGCGACTTCTGCGCCCCCGATGGTGGCAATGCGCAGCACCTCAGCCGGCGGGATCCCGGCCTCGACGTAGAACTGCAATTCGCGGATCAATCCGATCCCGGGCCACCCGTCCGTGCCCGCCACGAGCCGCACACCGGCATCGTGGAGCCGGCGCACCATTTGTACGAGTTTTTCGCCGGACGCGTTGTAGGTGCGATCCATCTTTCTGTTGGCCATGGCCAGCGTGGCGCGAAGGTTCCCGCGCGCAATGGCAGCCGGCAACCGGTCGATCAGCGGCGCCAGCAGCGGACCCGGAGTACCGTCCCGCCCCGTCAATAGTTCGAAGAACACGGCCAGCGTCGGGTCAACGATGATGTCGCGGCGCTTCAGCTCGGAGATGAACGCCTGCACCTCTGGCGAATCCAGATCCAGCCCCGCGGCGCGTTCCCCCAGCGCCGTGAACCGCAGCATCGTGCGGGTATCCTCATCGTCCTTCAGGACAAAATTGAGGAACAGCATGTTGACATGGTTGATTTCGTCGTATCCGGCGGCGACCGCATCGCGGGCGCGCATGAATGCCGGGATGTGGCCGCTGACGTGCATGCCCCGGGCATGGGCCGCGTCCACCATGGCTGGAACCCATTCCGGCCGAATGGAATTGTAGATCTTGATCGCCCGGTAGCCATGGCGGGCATACCACTCCACGGCATCCACGGCCTGTTCCTTTGACTCAGCGATGATTCCTCCGCTCGCGTTGGTTTCGCTCCTTCCCTCGATGAAGCCGGACGCCACCACGTGCGGGCCGAGCGCATCGTTGTCACTGAATGACCTGCGGATCTTTTCCAGGTATTTGTGGTCGCTGCCGAGGTCGCGAACATTGGTGACGCCGGCGGCCATATGCTGCACGCCGTCCCATGGCGAACCCAGATGCACGTGCATGTCCCACAGCCCCGGTATCAGTGTGCCACCGGCGCCGTCCACGACATGGGCGTCGTCCGGAGGTGCCACGTCCTCTTCATGGATTGCACTGATACGCTGGTCATAGACGAACACCGTGGCACGCGGCAATAAGCGCCCACGCGCAGGATCGAACAACGCGACATTTCGAATTACCGTCAGTCCCTGCGCCGGCCGCGCGTTGGCGGCAATTGTTGCGAGCAGCGCCGTCTCCGCCTCGTCCTGCAATCGCTCCAGCTCCGGGCGCGCCGCCACCGCATCATCGCGCAGGAGGGCAAATCCGCCGGAAATGTCACCGAACAAACGGCCGCGCTCATCGAGCCAAACGAGTTCAGGTTTCAACTGTACGCCGGACACGGCATACAGTTCGACGGACTCCGATTCCTTTTCCAGGTCCAAGGTGTGGGATCCGAGGAGTTCCACGGATGCCTCGCCCCTGGGCAGCAACGGGATCGACCTGCGTTTTTCACCCTTGGCGCGGGTCACAAGCAGCGCCAGATCGTCCGGGGAAAATTCATTTGTCAAATAGTGGGGCCGCTCTTCGGCGCCGAGCCGCAGTTCTCCGCGATCGGCTGCGGTACGCCAATACGCCCGCCCGCCGGACATGCCGAACCGCTCACTGATGGGGTTTCCGAACCACGCCTTGCCCATCATCCGAACGGCGATGAGAACCCCGTCGGCATCAAACGTGTATTCGACGTGGCTCGTGGGGCCGCGGCCGTTGTCCTTGATGTCGAGATCGGAAATCAGCCGGTCGCCGGTGTCAGCGGACTTCATGTGTCCGATGGGGCGCTCCCCGGAAAATACGGTGTATTCGCGGGTGCCGCCTTGTTCGCCGGCCAGAGACCCGGCGGGCCAAACAAAGCTGCCGAGAAGAACGAACGAAAGTGGAATCCGTGTCAATGATGAACCCATGCTGCGGTCCTCCGGCAATGCTTTGTGCATTTGTCGGCCGGCATCAAGCTGGCCCCACATGAGTATCTTCCTCCCCACAGGAACTTCTGCATTCCGACTACACTTGCGAGGCCGACCGTTCCGGACATCCTGTCCCCGGCTATGGCGTCCTGCGTAGCCTTACCGCCTGCATCCATGCAGGTGTCTCGCGGCATTTCCTACGTCCTGCAGGCCAGTTTATCCCGGCCTTTTGAAGATGGGCTGCTCACCGGGTCATTCAGACTGAATGGCCGTCGCCTGCTGCGGCACGGTCGTTGCACGCGGATCGCGGGTCACATCCACGCCGTGGCGGGCCATCAGTTCGCGGAATTCGGGACTCGCGCGCAATGATGCTCCGTTCCAGTGGAACCAGATCTGGTAGGGCATGTAAACCGTCGGTGGATCGAGAAGCTGACGTACCAGATCCATCGCGCCCGGGATGTCGCCAAGCTGCGCCTGCAAAGCTGCGGCCTCGTACGCATTGAATGCCCAGATGATCTCATCCGATTTCCTGGGGAACATCGCCAACATTTCCCGTACGGATGAGAGAGCGTCATCCTTGCGGCCCAGGCCGGCCAGGGAAAGGGCTCGGTATATTCTCAAAAACCCCGCCGAGTTCCCGATGGCCGGTTTCGAAAACTCGCTGTTCAATCTGGAAAGTGACATCTCAAGCCAGCGGGCCGCGTTGGCGTGATCCCCCGCCTCTAGATAGGCGAGACCAATCATCGTCTCCCGTGACCCTCCAATACCCAATATCTCACCGGAATAGGACTCGTAGAGCGTGGCAGCGTCCTGAAATCTTCCCTGGGATAGGTATCCACGCCCGAGACTGTGAACGACGTAGTCATCTTCGGGGTGCTGGACGTAGTCGGCTTCCAAGGCAGCGACATTGCCCCCGAGATCGCCGTCAAACCTTAGGAGGATAAAGGCATCCACCATCGCCGGCCATGCGGCGTCCGGATTGGCGGTGCGGGTTCGCAATACCGCCCGCTCGAGCGGGGCCCGTTGGCGCAGCGCAGTGTAGACGTTATTGAGCGAATACAAGACGTTGACCTCGGCTGGCTCGATGCTGGCAGCGCGTTCCAGCAACGCCGCAGCCTCAGTCCAACGGCCCTGGCGTCTGCGCATGTGGCCGAGCCACTCGTGGGCCAGGTGGTTGTTCGGTAGCAGGGCCACCGCGGCGGTGAGATCCGGTTCCGCCGCCGGGAAGTCCCGCACGGCAAAATAGTGATAAACGCCCCGCGCCAGGATTCCCTCGGGCAGGTCCGGCCACAGCGCGAGCACGTGCTCGTAGGTTTTCCGGGCGGCGTCGACATGTTCCGCGGACGAGAAATGCCGAAAACCCGCATGCCCGGTATGGGCCATGGATAGTTCGGCGATGGCAAGGGCAAAGTTCGGATCAAGCTCTATCGCTGCTTCCAAATGGCGGAGTCCCTTGTCTAAAGCGAAGCTGACGAGTGCCGCGTGACCAAGCACGTATTGCTCGAATGCCTTGGCATTCTCGGTAGGCGCGCGGCTCAGTGCCGCGCGTTCCTGGTCAGTCAGGCGTACAGAAAGCTCCCGGGCGATGGCGGTGGCAATCTCGCTCTGCATAGCGAAACCCTGAGAAAGCGTCCGGTCAAAGGTCTCCGCCCAAAGATGTGTGTCCGTTGCGGCATCAATCAATTGCGCCTGGATCCGCACTTGTTCACCGGAGCGTTGTACGCTGCCTTCGACGACATGGGTCACACCGAGCGCTTTCGCGACATCCTTCAGATTCGGTCGCGCGCCTTCGTACGCCATGACCGAGGTGCGTGAGATCACCGTCATGCCGCCGATCTTTGCGATCCGCGTAATCAATGTGTCGTGTATGCCGGCCGTGAAGGCGGCATTGTTCTCGTCGCCGCCGAGATTCTCGAACGGCAGCACCGCCAGCACCTTCGGCGAAGTGACATCGGATGCCTCCGGCGCCCGGTTGCGCCAAACCTGTACCATCACCGCTCCCAGCAACACAACTCCTGCGAGCACGGCCGCGGCAACCGCCAACGGCGCCGGTTTTCTTGCAGGCTTCCGGCCCTCATCCGGCCGATTGCAGTACACCACCACCGGCTGGCTGATGTTCTTCAGGTGCTGCGTGCCCAGGGAATGGAACGGCTCCTCAATCTTGTTTTGCACCGCCGCGTACACCGACTCCGTGATGCAGATCCCGCCCGGCGGCGCCAGGTGCTCGATGCGCGAGGCGATATTGACCCCGTCACCGAACACATCCTCGCCCAAGCGCTCCACATCTCCTGTATGAATGCCTATCCGAACCCTGATGTGCCACGCCGGTTCCTGGGTCTGATTGTGGTCCTGCAACGCCGCCTGCATCGCAAGGCCCGCGCGGACCGCCTGCAGCGTGCTCGGGAACTCGATCAGGAACGCATCGCCGATGGTCTTGATTTCACGTCCCTCGAAACCGGCGAACACCGGTCGCAGCAGCGCCCAGTGGCGCTTCAGCATCTCCAGTGCGCGTGTCTCGTCCCGCTGCACCCAGGCGCTGTAGCCGCACAGATCGGTGAACATAATGGCGACCGACTGGCGGGTGTGCTGGGTCATGGTGTCACCATCCTCGATCCGTAATCAGGGGCTGATACCGACCCGTCGCGCAGGAGCAGATGCCGAAAGACATTGGCTGCGATCTGGATCACGAGCCAGGCAGCCAAGGCATACCACGCCGCCACGCGGAACACGTGGCGGCGGCGCAGCTCAGCGATGAAGGACTTTACCCCATGACTGGTTGCCCCGTAGAACCGCTTGGGGCACCCCCTTGCTGTAACATTTTCTACGCAGTGGCGAAGAGATTCAATGAAACGATCTTCGGAGGCCCGATCATCCCGGCCGGCGTAAAGCCGGCCCCACAAGAAATCCGCACTTCCGAGGATGTTCGAAGTCACGGTCTACTGGATGTGGGAAAGGCCGCGAGAGGCGAGACTGACCGGAGCAGCCGGCCCCCAAATGGATTGGGGTCAGCTATAAAACCTTTGGTGGGTTACGGCGCGCCTCACCCGCCCTACTCGGGGAAAATCAGTTTGATGACAGGCGGCGGGCCTTCCGACCCGACGTGCGCCCGTGCTCCGGCACGCAGCGTGTCGAAGTTTATGCCGAGAAATTCATCGGTCCCGTGGGGGAATTTCTGCATGCCCTCCTCGGCCATGCGCCGCGCCACGTCAGCGAAACCCTGTTCCTGTTTCAGGCAGGCGACGGCGATCTGAATCAGTCCCTGGAGGAAAAGTCCTGTCTCGCTCTCGCGCCCCGCGGCGACCCAGCACTGCTCCAGCGCCTCGTGGGCCTCCCACCAGTAGCGGTGATTGAACAGGTCAATGCCGTAGAGATAATCCGCGCAACCCGCCCATCCGTCCGGGTCAAACTTCTCCAGTGGCGCAGGGTGCTTGTTAAACGAGTGGCCTTCCGGGTCGCGCGTGGGATGGGGCGCGCGACCGGGGACATAACGGTACGGTGGAAACGGCCGGGACGAATAGCGTGCCGGGTTGCTCACGAAAACCGCCCCCCGGTGCCGGGAAGTGCAGGACCGGATACAATGTTTGCATCGGATTCAGCCGAAACCTGCGTTGCACAGGGGGACACGATGCGTATCTGCACACTCATTATTATATTGTCGCTGGTGGGCCTCGCGCCGGTGACGGCCGGCGATCTGATCAGTGAACCCCATGCGCTGGTGTATTACCAGCTTCCGTTCAGCGGAAATGCGCCGGACACCCGCGCTCATTTCGGCCTGCGGCTCGATCGCACGGTCCGGGAGGCCGGCCAGGCGCTGGATTACCGGGATGTCCTCCTCCGCCCCGCCGTCGCCGATCTGCGCTTCGGCGATTCGGGCATCGAGTCCTTCACCTTCGCCGGTGTTGATTACCTGGCGCAATACCGCACGATGCAGGCCGATGAAGCGCAACCGGCGGAAGGCGATGCCGGACAGGCCGCCGAGAAACCGGCCGAGAAGGCCGCCGAAAAACCGGCCGCAAAGGCCAAGCCGGCGGAAGAGAAGGAGAAATTGACCATGGACAAGGTCATGCACAGCATTCCAACAGGCTACTTCATCGGCGCGGGGATTGGGGCACTGCTAATCGGCTTGTCCGCACACGATTAAATCCCCATATTGCTCAGCGTGACCATAATGTCGTTCAGGATGGCTGTGGCGCGCGGATGTTCCGTTTCAAACTGTTGAATCGCGCTGCGCAACCCCCCGACAACATCCCCGCGGCTGGTCCGGTTTTCTGAGTCGGACAGGTGTTCCTCCAGTTCGCGTATCAGCCGTTCGATGCGCGGCCGGGCGGGGTTGTCGTGGGCCACATTCCGATCCAGTTCCGCGCGCAGTGCACGCAGTTGCTCACGCAGATCCGATTGATGATCGCTGTGCATGGTTCGCAGTCCTCTCCGTGCACAAATAATATCAGTACGCCGCCGAAAGCGTATCCGTCTTTGCCTGCGGGCGCCGGACCGGCAGCAGGAAGATGCGAAACCCGGTTTTGCGTCAAGCCGGCAGGGAAAATTCTGGTAGATTCCGCAACATGAACGTGAACGCAGCCGATACCGTTGAGTTCCAGCCCAATGCCGCGGCCCTCGTGGACCAGGGCATGCACAGCCAGTTGCGCGCGCTCGATGCCGAGCTGGACGGCGGTGCGCCGCGCATCGGCTGGAAGATCGGCATCACCACGGCGGCGGCGCGCAGGCCCCATGGGCTCACTGCGCCGGTAATCGGGCGCCTCGACGGGCGGCGCGCCTTTGCAAGCGGCGCATCGGTTCCTCTCGCCGGCAGCGCCAAGGTCCGTGCCGAGGGCGAAATGGCGCTGCGCGTGGACCGTGCCCTGGACGCGAACGCCACGGTGGCGGATGCCCGCGCGGCCATCTGCGGCGTGGGTCCGGCCATCGAGTTCATAAACCTGCACATGCCCAAGGACGACATCTCGACCATCCTCGCGCACAGCATCTTTCACGAGGCGGTTATCTTCGGGCCCGAGCTGCCGCCGGCAGCGCTTGCGGACGGAAAAGACCTGTGGCCGGTGGGCCGGCGCAATACCAAGTGTGTGCGCACGCCGGAGCCGGCGATGATCCCGACCGATTTGCCGGCGCTGATCCTGCTGGTGGCGCGCACGCTGTCCCGTTACGGGCGCAGGATCGAGGCCGGGGATCGGATCATTTCCGGGTCGTTCATCGTGCCCCTCGTGGTCGAACCCGGCGACCTCATCGAGGTGGACTTCGGCTTCCTCGGCAAGGTCACCGCCAGGACCCGCCCTGCCTGACCCGCCTTGCCTCTCCCTGTGGGGCCGGCTTTCAGCCGGCCAGGAGATTGGCCGGGTAAACCCGGCCCCACAAGTGCCACATCGCTTCAAACCTCCCTGACCCTGCAGTCCGGGAATTGACCCGGATCAAGGTTGTCTCGCCGCGCTGTGTCCAGCCTGCACGCATCAACATCCGGCTTCTGCGGGGGAGGGGAACCTGGCGCTCCAATTCAACCGTCTCCATCAACAAGAACTCGCTGGAAATTGTGCGCACGTTGCGGCCGGAACCCGGGCGCAGGGCGGGTCATGTGGAATTCACCCGTGCCGGCCGGTACGCGTGAATGAGGCGTGATTGACGCAAGTCAAATCACGGACTCCGGACCGGGCATAAGGTTCGCCCCATGGGCCGGTACAGTGCCATTTCCGGGACGGCCGGAACCCCTGGACACGGCACCCGCCGCGGGATGACGTTGTGGGCGCTCCTGGTTGCCGGGCTCGGGTTTGGCTCTGCCGCCGGCGCCCGCGCTGAAGATGCCTTGTGGCAGGCGCTTGCGGGAGGCAAGTTCGATCTGCTGATGAACTACCGTTACGAACATTTTGACGACGACCTGCGGCCGGAGCCGGGGGATGCCTCCACGCTGCGCACCACGCTCGGGTATGCGACCGGCCAGTTCCACGGTTTCCTGCTGCGCGGCCTGGTGCAAGACGTGAGCCAGGTTATCGAGGACGATTTCGACGACGGCACGCTGCGGCCGGAGAGCAAGACGCAGTACGCGGTCATCCCGGACCCGTCCGACACCGATTTCATCGAGGCGTACCTTGGCTACCAGGGTCTGCTGGACACCACGTTCAAGCTCGGCAGGCAGATCGTCACGTTCCGCGATGCCCCGTTCCACCGCTTCATCGGTAACGTGCTGTGGCGCCAGAACTGGATGAACCATGATGCGTTCTCGGCGCAGAACCGGTCGCTGCAAAACACCGTCATTGACTATGTCTATTCCTGGAACGTGAACCGTATTTTCACCGACGAGGCGGCCGTGAGCAGCATGGCGAATTTCCGCAGCGACTCCCATCTCGTAAACGTGCAATACACGGGGATCCCGTTCGGCAAGGTGGAGGGATACGCATACCTGCTGGACCTGGAAAATTCCCCGGGCAATTCCACGCAGACCTACGGGGCGCGGTTTGCCGGCGCGCGCGAACTGACCACGGCCTGGAAGGCGCTGTACGCTGTCGAATATGCCCATGAGACCGATTACGCCGGAAACCCCGGGCACATTTCCGCGGACTATGTGCTGGCCGAGGCCGGCGCGGCCGTCACGCTGGGCGGCCCGGTGGCGAGCGTCAGCGTCAAGTTCAGCTATGAACTGCTCGGCGGTGACGGCGGCACGGACCGGTTCATCACGCCGCTGGCCACGGGTCATGCATTCCAGGGCTGGGCGGACCGGTTTCTGGACACGCCCCAGGACGGGATCGAGGACTATTACTGGACCATGCTGGCCCAGGTTTGGGACGCCAAATTCACGTTCGAATACCACGACCTCAACTCGGACAATCTGGATTATGACTACGGTGAAGAGTTCAACCTCATGCTGACACGGACGTTTCGCGAGCATTACACGTTCGGCCTCAAGTACGCGCTGTATGAAGCCGACCGCAATGCCGAGAACCTGCTGCGCAACGGGCCGGCGAGCCTGAGCCCGCGCGTTACCGTGGTCAACGATGCAGCCAGGGTCTGGGCCTGGGCGACGATCAAGTTCTGAAACGGGCGCCGCGGTGTTCATGAATGCGCACAATGATCA
>JACORW010000017.1 GCA_016179185.1 Gammaproteobacteria bacterium
ATATAAGAGTTTTACGAATCTGAATCATCAAGATGGATTTGGCATGGCGACGCCAGGGTCGCGAAGTCCTTCTGACCGGGGAGATAGGCAAAGATGAAGAAAGACTCAGCCAATCAGCAATTGCTCAATATCAAGCAGGCGGCCGGCCTGCTCAATGTCAGCGAGATCTCGCTCCGACGCTGGACTGATTCCGGGCGGCTGCGCTGTTATCGGCTTGGCGGCAGGCGCGAGCGCCGCTTTCAGCGGGACGATTTATTGGCCTTCATGGAAGGGTCGAAGGGACGGGAAGCGGATGTGTCTGCGGCTCCGCCCGGCGCGGCGGCAGGCGTCACCATCGAGGGCCTGCCCGTCGCCTATGGAAATCATCTGTGTTCCCTTTACGAAACAGACCTCGGACGCATCAAGTTATCGGTGCCTTTTCTGGTGGAGGGTCTGCGCAGCGGGGATCGTTGTTTCCTGATCGCGGGATCGCAGGCGCAAGCGCACATCCTCGAGCACGTGGCGAGCGTGTATGCGGACTTGCAACAGGCGCTTGCGAGCGGACGCCTTGTGCCCTGTGACGGACGCAGTACCGGCCAGGAGATGCTGGATTTTCTCGAATCCAGGTTCGTGCTTGCCACCCGTTCCGGCAGTCAGAACCTGCGTGTATTGGGCGACATGGCCTGGGCCATTGCATTCGGCATCAGCATGGCGGAGTTAATGCAGTTTGAAATGCACTATAACCACTCCCTGGCACGCCGTTTTGCCGTGGTCAGCCTGTGCCAGTACGATACCCGCGAATTCGCTGGTACCACGATACTGAACGCTTTGCGGCAACATGAGGATACGTTCAAGTTCCCGCTCAACCGTTTTATCGGCCTTTAATTCCAGCACACCGGCGCACGGTAGGAACGGCTTCCCGGGCAGCGCAGTTTCGTCCCTCCGTGGAAGCGCCTGGTATGCCATCCGGAGGGGGAGAGGTCGGCGCAAAGGGGCGCCCCATTCGCCTTGAACGTATTCAGTCCCTTCCGCAACCGGTTTTCGACGGTCACTGGCGCTTCAGCGAGACTCCGGCGCATATACCAGCACCCCGGCGCTGATCTGGCGCGCCTTGCGCATGCCGCCGATCAGGTAGTACCGACCCGCGTGGCGCAGCAGACCGCGATGGTCCATGCTTGGCTCCGGCAACGGCGGCAACTCCAGCCATCGATCCTGCGCCAGGGCATAAGCCTGAACGCGATCGGTGGCGGTCGCGGGTCGGCCGTCGTAGCCGATACCGTCGAAGTTATAAGGATCCTCGCTGCCGCCGGCGAAGATCAGGCGGTCGTGAGCGGGATCGGCGGCGGCGCCCGTCCGGTAGCGCGGCGGGCCTGGGTGGGTGGCGATGCGGCGCCAGGCAATGACGTTCGGGTCACGGGGGCCGAACTCGCCGCGCCAGCATTCGTCCGCAGCGGAGAACGCCCGTTTTCCGCCATTCGCATCAAGCCGTACGCCGTCGCATACGACCAGGGTATCGTCCAGGATCGCGCCAGCGTGACCGAACACCGGCGCGCCGGGGAACGGCGTCGCCTGCGACCAGGCATCGGTTTGGACATCGTAGACTTGTACCAAGTTGACGTTGGCATCCATGTGCCAACCGCTGACCAGGAGGATCCAGCGATCGCGCCAGACCAGGGCTACACTGTCATCCACCGGCACCGGCATCGGCGCCAGGGCGCTGTAACGGCGCGCGGCCGGATCGTAACGCAGCACCTCGGGGGTGGTGACTTCGTGCCCGTCCGCAGCCACGGTGTAGCCACCGAACAGGTAGATCGCCCCGCCGGCGGCGGCTGCGACGCCGGCCAGCCGGCCTTCGGCCACCGGCACCGGCGGCAACTCCGACCAGCGCCCACGCGCGAAGTCGTATTCGAAGGCACGGCGGCTGATGTCCCGCCAGGTCTTGCCGGCGCCCAGACCGAGAAACGAGTACAACCGGGGTACGCCATCGACCTGTGCCAGCGCTACGGCGTTGTTGCTCAGAGCCACCGGCATCACCGGCACGGCGCCGGCAATGTCGCCGACCTGAAGTTCCGATTCGGGCGCACAGGCGGCGCTTAGCGCCAGGAACGCCATCGATACCAGGGCTCGCGGTCGGTTCACGTTGGTCAATCTCCGGCGCTATGTGTTTCCACAGTCCGCCACGCCCTCGGCATGATCTCCGCCGCGCCGATTTTCCGCGTCGAGCGTGGCCTCCGCAACAAGGGCGGAAGGTGGGCGGCTTCGTGGCGGACCTTGCGGCAAAGTTGCCACGCAGTCAGTCGCCGCCGAGCGTGGTACTGATATCCGCGGGAAGCAGGCAGCGGCCGGTGTCGTTACAGGCCTGCACCCGTGCCGTGATTTTCAGATCATTCCCCGTGTCGCCGGCGCTCAGGTCCCCGGATTCGACCGCGACCGGGATGAGCACGGTGCCGCTGTATACCGCGATCCGTTCTCCGAGGCCGACGTCGATTCTCCGCCCCGCCGGATAATCAACCCCGATCTTCACCAGGTGACCGTCACGCTCGGCGGCAATGGTGGTGGGAACGAGAAAGTCAAGGGATGAGGGGTTGGCGTTGATGTGCCAGCCGTCGACCACCGCAAGTTCTATCTCGAGTCGCTGCGTCGCCCCTTGCCGGTCTCCTGGTTTGGCCTGCATGGCGACATAAGCCTCGCTGCTCAACCGATTCGATTCTGCCGGGATGGCCTTCGGACTCCGGGGTACCCGCGCTGCATCGAGGGGCCGGGCTGCACGGCGATATTCGGCGAGTCCTTCCACCATTGCCACCAGCGCCGCCGGTGCGCGCTCGAGTTGGGCGCCATTGGCCTTGAGGGTGCCGGATGCATAGACGCCGTATCTCTCATCGCCCAACGCGGACAGCCGAGTCAGCGCCTTGACCGCCAGGCTGTTCCCGGACGGCACCGCGCCGTCAAAGCCAGCCTTCGACCGGACCAGCAGATTATCAGCGGAATGCTGCGCGTAGAAGAAGCCGCCGGCATCGGCGTCCCAGAGCCGATCGATCATTTCGTCGGCCACCGCCCGGGCGGACTGGCGCCATGAGTCCGCACCGGTCGTCCGGTGGATTTCCACCAGTGCCAGTATTGTCGCCGCGTAATCATCGAGATATGCATCGAGCTTCACCGTGCCCTGGCGATAGACGTGCTTGAGGCCTTTGCCTGTACGGAGCTTTTCGAGCAGCGCCGCCGCCGCGCGCTCCGCGCGGGCGATCAGTTCCGGTTCTTCGAGTATCCGTCCGGCGAAGGCGAGAGACTCGATCGTCATTCCGTTCCAGGCGGTGATGACCTTGTCGTCCATGAGCGGGGCCTGGCGCCGTTGCCTGTATGCGAGCAGCTTGTCCCGGATCGGTTCAAGCCGCAGGAAAAGCCCCGGAACGTCCAGCCCCAGGGCTTTCGCCGCGACCCCGTAATCTTCAGGCCAATAGAGCACATATTTTCCGTCGAAGAACGGGTCCCGATTCAGTCCCCAGACCGTTTCGGCGCTGCGAAATTCATCCTGTGTCAGAAGTGATCGGATTTCCGCACGGGTCCAGATGTAATAGCGACCCTCCTCGGCGTCGGTTTCCGAATCCATGGCGGAGAAAAACAGGCCGTCCGGTCCGGTCATGGTGCCTTCAATGAAGTCCGCCGTCTCCAGCGCAATGCGCCGGTACAGGGGCGCCCCGGTCAATGACAGCGCGCGCGCATACACGTGCAGGAGTTGCGCGTTGTCATAGAGCATCTTTTCGAAATGCGGCACGCGCCAGTGTTCGTCCGTGGAGTAGCGGTGAAAGCCGCGGCCGACCTGGTCATAGATCCCACCGCGGGCCATGGCGTCCAATGTCCGCGTCACCATTGTCAGATCGGCGGCATTCCCGCTGCGCTCATAGAGCGTCAGCAGCAACTCGAGATTGACGGGCTGCGGGAACTTTGGCGCGGCGCCGAATCCGCCGTTTTCCGCATCGTATATACCACGGAGTTGTTCGGCGACGAGCGCAATCGGCTGATCACCAGGGACGGCCACCGCAGTCTGGGTGGATGCCAGCCGACCAAGGCCGTTCGCGAGGCGGTCGGCAGCCTCTGTCAATTCCGTCCGGTGCTCCTGCCAGGCACCGCGCACGCGAACCAGAAGCTCCATGAAATCTGGTTTGGGGAAATAGGTACCGCCGTAGAACGGCTTCAGGTCGGGCGTGAGAAACATCGACATGGGCCAGCCGCCCCGTTGCCCCATCATCTGCAACGCGGTCATGTAGATCTCGTCCACGTCGGGACGCTCTTCCCTATCGACCTTGATGCTGACGAAGTTCTCGTTCAGGAGGCGCGCAACTTCATCCTGTGAGAAGGATTCGCGTTCCATGACGTGACACCAGTAGCAGGTGGAGTAGCCGACGGACAGAAAGATGGGCTTCCCTTCACGGCGGGCCTTTGCGAAGGCCGCCTCGCCCCATGGGTACCACCAGACGGGGTTAGTGGCGTGCAAAAGCAGATAGGGGCTGGTTTCGTTGCCGAGATGATTTTTTTCTTCGCGCGTGGGTCCCGAGGTTTCTCGACCCGGCTGGTGACTTGTCACGATGCCTGCACTTTGAGAACGGCCGGCGATACTGGACTTGCCGTTGCCGCTTTCCGCATCGGGATCGGAGTGGTATCCGTACAGGGCGGCGCCCGCGGTGACCACGAGGGTGAGCAATGCGTAGGAAATCTTCGTGTTCGGTGACGGCATGGGATCCCCACCCCCTAATTACGGGAAAACTATTGCTCCGCGGCTGTCACCAGGGCCTCCCGGATCTGGTTGACGGTAAACAGATCGTGGAATCGATGACGGATCTGGCCAAGTGGACCCAGGATAACGCTGAAAGGGATCCCGGCTCCACCGTACCGCCGCAGCAAGGACTGCTGCTCTGCGGAGGGGCGTGTCAGATCGACCTGCATCGGCAGGTAGCCCAGGGATTTGATGGCATCGGTGACGGCACTGTGCCGGTAGACGGTGCGCTCGATGACCTTGCAATTGATGCACCAGTCGGCCGTGAATTCGATGAGCACCGGCTGGCGCCGGCGCGACGCTTCCACCAGAACCTGTTCAGAATAGGGTTCCCAGACAACGGACTGATCGGCCTCCGATCTGGCCGTTGCAACGCCTGCCGCCAGCGCCGCTGTCAGCCCGAGTGCGGGCAGCAGGCGTGCGGCCATGGAATCGCCGTGCCACAGATGCCATAGCGCCCATGCGAATATCGTGGCGCCAAGCGCATACCACAGGGACCGACCGACAGGACCGGGCACCAACGAATCGACGAAAAAAATTCCGCTGGCCAGCAGGATAAAACCCAATAATTCCTCCACGCGCGCGGTCCAGGCACTACTCCGGGGCACACGCGCCAGGAGCCGTGGAGATAGCAACAACAGGCAATAGGGCGCGGCCAGGCCGGCCCCGATGGAGAGAAATATCAGTAACGTCGTGCTGGGCGCCTGGGTCAGTGAAAATGCCAGCGCGGAACCTACGAACGGGCCCGTGCAGGGTGTCGCCAGTATTCCTGCGAGGACGCCGGTCACGAAGGGTTCGGACCGCCGCGACCCCGACTCAAACGACACTGCCGGCAGGCGAATCGGTACGTTCAGGACCATCAGCACGCCACCGAGCAGAAGCATGGCTGCCAGCACAATCAGGAAGCCGCGCGACTGGAACAGGAACCCCCATTGGAAATTGAGCACAGCGCTAATGAGGCCCAGTGGCATGAAAACGGCCAGCGATCCGGCCAAGAGCCCCAGTGCTGCCTTGAATCGTCGCGCCGGGCCGGCATGCGTCTCCGCAATAATGGCGCGGACCTTCAGCGGCAGGATCGGCAGCACGCACGGGGTCAGGTTCAGCAGCACGCCACCCGTGAACGCGGCGAATCCCTGGATGAAAATTTCCGACATGGCGAATAATCAGCGCTTAAGTGTCTCCGGGAGAAACTTCAGAAGCGGCCATCGCGATGTCCGGCCCTAAAATTCGACCCGAATTTGCTGTCCCGAAGGCGGGGAATCGAGTCGTTCAGGGATTCCTTAATGATTCAACCCGGGGGCGTAGGTATCCATCCGAAAGTCTTTTGACCGGCAGACCACGTAGCGCAACGGCCACCGCGCTCAGTTGCCTGTAGTAGCGCCGGCAATGCTCGCAGAGGAACAAGTGGAGCCTCAACCCAATGCGCCTCCGCCATGGAAGGACTCCATCGATAAGGTCATTTGCCCACGCGCTGGTCTCTTTGCAACTCAGCATTTCCCCTCTTTCTCCATTTTCTCGATTGCGGCGCGGACTCGCTCTCGTGCGCGGTGCAAACTGACCCTCGCATTGCCGTGCGGTACCTTGAGTATTGTACAGATCTCGGCCATTTGAATTCCTTCAAGATCCCGCAGTACGAGAATTTCCCGTTGTTGGACCGGCGGTGTGAAGTCGAGAGCGGCCCTCGAACCCGGACAAGGAGCCGATCATCGCCGCCCAAGTGTCCTGTACCACCTCGGCTGCGTCCGTTTCCCCGACCATGGCCCGGGCGAGGCGGAGCATGCTGCCGTGGTAGCGTTTGACGGCGAAGCTGTAGGCTTCGTCGTCACCGCTCTGTAGCCGCTGCAGAAGTTCGATCTCCGACCGCGGGTCGATCTGTTTTGGTGAATCGGCCGGCCATCTGTAACAAACGAGCCTCGGAAATCACTCATATGGTAGGGGCACCTGCCAGCATAACACCGGCGGCGAATTCCGGCTTACTGGATGGGGCTCATGCCGGTCTCAACCGGAGCGTCGTAACTTATTCCACAAAGGAGAGA
>JACORW010000018.1 GCA_016179185.1 Gammaproteobacteria bacterium
CAGTAGAGCGTCTCGACGTTGTGGATCAGGGTGGGGCGCCCGAACAGGCCTACCTCGGAGGGGTAGGGCGGCTTGTGGCGCGGCTCGCCACGGCGGCCTTCGATGCTCTCGAGCATCGCCGACTCCTCGCCGCAGATGTAGGCCCCGGCGCCGCGGCGCAGATAAAGGGGAGGCAGCGTGCACGGCGGCGATTTTTCGAGTGCGGCGATCTCCCGTTCAAGCAGCGCGCGGCAGGCGGCGTATTCGTCGCGCAGATAAATGTATACCGCCTCCGCTTCGATGGCCCAGGCGGCGATCAAGGCCCCTTCCAGAAAACGGTGCGGTGATCGTTCAAGATAATAACGATCTTTGAATGTTCCCGGCTCCCCCTCGTCGATATTTACGGCAATCAGTCTGGGCTTGGGCTGGTTGCGGAGAATCTCCCATTTTGTCCCCGCAGGGAAACCGGCCCCGCCCAGGCCGCGCAGCCGGGAGTCCTTGAGCGCCCCGATGATTTCATCGCGTGTCAACCGGCCGGCCTGGCAGCGTTGCAACAGCTTGTATCCCCCGTCCCTGCAATAGGGGTCCAGTGTTTCCGCGGCAGGACCGGGAGCCGTCACAGCCTGTTGTTCCACGGCGCGACGCACCTGATCGACGGAGGCAGCGTCGATGGGATTCTGATGCACCACCGCCACCGGTGCCGAGTGGCATCGCCCGACGCAGGGGGCGGGAAGCACCCGCACTGCCGGCGACAGCCTCTTTTCCAGTTCTGCAAGCAGTGATGCCCCGCCGTACATGGCGCAGGTCAATGATTGACAGACACGCACCGTAATTGGCGGGGGCGTGTCAACCGGGGATTCCACCACGGTGAAGTGATGATAGAACGTCGCCACTTCATAGACCTCGGTACCGGACAGGCGCAACTCCTCGGCCAGGGCGAGCAGGTGGTCCTTGCGCAGGCATCCATATCGATCCTGAATGCGGTGCAGATATTCCACCAGCAGATCGCGCCGTCGTGGCGACTCTCCCAGCAACGACCGCACGTCGGACAGGGCGGTGGAACTTGTCTCCCGTCCGCGGACCGGCAATCGGGACCTGTTTTTAGCCGGCCCGGTCACGTCGCCGCACCCGCTCTGGCGTTCAGCAGGATCAGAATCTCGCCCTTGCCGCCCGCGGTGAGATCCCCAGCCAGGCGAATTGCCTCGGGGCCAAAACCGCGAAACATTGCCATGGATGTTCGCGTGCCGCCCAGCTGCTTGAACAGCAGGCGCAGGAACTCCATTTTCAGCGTTCCGGCGGCGCGAAATCCGACGGGCGGCAACAGCGGTTTGCGCCCCATGAGGATCGTGCCGCGCTTCATGCCGATGCCGGCGTGTGCGCCGGATCGACCCATGACGATGATGGTACCCGCAGCCATCCTGTGCGCGAGCCACGGACCGCTGTTGCCAAGCACGACGATGGTGCCCGCGCGCATGCGTTCGCCGGCGCGATCGCCGGCATCGCCTGCGATGAGGATCAAGCCGTCCTTCATGCCCGTCAGTTGTCCCGGCAGCGCCGCCCCGATGCGGTGCCCGACGCAACCGGACACGTCTATCAGTCCTCCGCCCATGGATGCGCCCACCCATTCACCGGCATCGCCGCGGACGCGGATCTCACCGCCCTCCATGCGTTCTCCAAGATTGTCTCCGGCATGGCCACGGACCTCAAGAGTGCCGGAACGCATCCGGAAACCGATTCGAAACAGCTGGTCCGTACTGCGACGGATTTCCACGCGGCGCGCACCCCGGCCCGTGATTTCGAACAATGTGTCCACGCGCACGCGCCGCCGGCCGCACTGGAGCCGGATTGCGGCGACGGCATCCCGGTTCATGCCGTGCAGTTTGTCCGGCGTCAGGGGGGAGACATCGATCCGCCCATGGTCGTTGCGGCGCAGGGTCAGTATCAGCGGCTTCAATTCAGGATGTCCCACAGATGAAAATGAAACGGGCCAAGCTTGCCGCCGTAGTTGCCGGCCCCAATGCGGTAGATCCCCTTGCCGGGACCGAACTTGCACACCGCGCGGATCCCGGCGCACATGGCCTCACGGATCGCCGCCTCGTTAAGGCCGTCGATGACAATCTCTAGCACCGATCCCACCTCTGCGGACAGCAGCGAAGTTACCTGGCCTTTCAGTGTCGGGCAGAACACCTCGTTCGTCGAGGCGGGCATGAACCTGTATTTCGAGCCGACCTTGGATCCCGATCCGACAATGCCGCCGGGAAACGTGGTCACCGCGCCGTGCACGGCGCGGATCGCCACCACCGCCCGTTCGCAGGCGGCGAGACCGTGGCGGGAGGTCTTGGCCATGACGAGAAAATTGCCGCCGCCGATGGCAGGCACGACGCCGGTCGTGTCCTCGCACAGGAACTCGCCGTGCATGACCGGAATGCGCCAATAGCGCACACCATTGACCTTCTTCGAGATCTGATAACCGTCGCCGAAATAGCGCAGGCTCTTGCCGAGGGGAATGACGTCGTCGCTGCGGCTGCCGGCGAAACAGGCGCTGGTGGCAGTGGTCATCACCGACTGGCCCACGCGCCTGCGGACCTGTTCCACCAGTTGCTTGCGGGACATCGCAAAGATGATGACGGCGATCCCGGGACGCCCGTCCGGCGTTTCCTCCGGAAGCAGTTCCCGTTCGATGTCCGCCTCGCACCCGCAGGCAATCACTGACGAGGCAAATCCGGTCAGCGAATTCGCCGCCCGATACGCCCATTTCAACGTCATCGCGGTGATGATCAGCCGCGTCGCCTTCATTGGAAAGGCCTCGGCGAAAGTATCGTCAATGTGGACGCCGTTGATGCGCATGGCCGGCTACACCGGCAGGCAGGAATGGGTGCTGAGGCCGGCCCGGCCGTAGCTCAGCAATTCATCGTCGCCGAGGCGGAAATTCCCCAGTCGCACGGTATGGTATCTGTCGAAGTAACGCTGCAGCCGCCGCGCGATGGCAGGGTCGAACTCGGGCGCCACCCGATGCACTGTCCCTGCCGGCGTGTCTATAATCCGGCCATCCTGTACCACCGGCTTCCCGTCCTTGAACACCAGCCGCGGGCTGGAAAACATTTCCTCCATGTTCCTGCGTTTGCGATACACGACGACGTCGGCCGCAGCCCCCACGCCAAGGTGGCCGCGATCGCCCAATCCCAGGCTGCGGGCGGGCGCGGCCCGGGTCAGGATGGCAATTTCATACAGTGAGTATTCCCGGGTCAGGCTCGCCAGGATGGAGTGCTGGCGCGCGGCCGGGTGCAGTCCGGACAGCATCTCCAGTCGGTATTCCCGGTCCATGAGCAGCCGGATCAGGTGCGGATAGCAGGTGAACGGCGCTCCATTCGGATGATCGGTGGTCAGGAAGATGCGCCACGGGTCGTTGATCAGCAGGAACAGCTCGAGGCCGACGCACCACTGCAACGCGTTGACGAAGTTCCTGCTGCGGTAGTTGAACGGGACCACGCCGCAACCGGCGTCGCACTCGATGTCCATGGTCACGGTCTTCTTCGGGTGCGCGTGCTTCGCGCCGCGGAACTGCAGCATGGTGTCGCCGGAAGCGGTCACCGTCCGGCCGAACATGATTTGGCCCACATCCAGCGAAATATTCTGCGCGGCATTGATGCGTTCGGCGATGCGCGCGGCGCCGGACGAGAATTTTCTATCCCCTTCCTTGCCGTAGGCATGGAACTGCAGGTGCGTCAAATGCATGCGCAACCCGTCCGCGGCCGTAATGGTGTCCAGCGTGGTCGCGTCATTCCCCGGCACGCCGAGGTTGCAGCCGTGCACGTGCAGGGGATGGGGAATGCCGAGATCGTGCACGGCGGTGCACAGTGCCCGCAGAATGCTCCGCGGCGTCACGTCATACACGGCATGGCGCTCGTCCAGGTCCAGCTTGCGCTGATTGAACTTGAAGGCATTGATGCCGCCGGGGTTCACGACCTTGACGGCCAGCGCCTGGGTGGCGCGCATCGTCCAGGCGACATAATCGGTTATCAGCGCTTGCGGAGCGCCGTCGGACATCAGTTGCAGCAGGAAGTCGTCATTGCCCATCAGCACATAAGCGCCGGCATCGACTATCGGGATGTCCGCCATCTCCAGATGCGCCTGGCGTGTGTTGGCCGGCAGCATCGCCGGCTCGAAGCACGCGGTGTAACCCATTTCCGCGTACCGATACCCGGTGACGAACGTGGACGGCACCGCCCGGCCGGAACCGCCGCGGCGTCCGGCCGATGGCGCCACCGGGTCCTGTTCATGATCTTCCGGCAACAGTACCCGCGCAATGTTGACCTTGCCGCCGCCGATGTGCGTGTGTATGTCTAGCGCTCCTGCCATGACGATATTGCCCGACAAATCATATTCGCGATCGATCTTGCGCATTGCGGCGGGGGCACGGACGATGCGCCCGTCTTCGATGAAGATGTCCCGTTGCACGGCGTTGACGCCGTGCGCCGGGTCAATGATCGTGCCGTTCGCGAGTCTGGTCAGCATGGCTCAGATGCAGCCGCGGATCTGATTCAGCACGTCTGCGGCGCCGGGCAGGGTGGTGCCGCGTACGGCACGCAACGGCAGGCCGACAACATTGTCGAGGCGAAACATCGTCCCGGCGGCATCCAGACCGGGGATCGCCACCGGAATAAACACCTCGGCGAGCGCGGCCAGGCGTCGTGACGGCGGCGCGAGGATTATCGTCGGAATCCGCCTGCGTTGCGGGGGCGGAAGCGGGTGCAGCGTCGAGATCCACAACAGTGCGTCCGCTTCCCGGCGCTCCAGCAATGCCTCGCAGGCGTTTCGTGACGGGTTGTATTCCGGGGCGCCGCCGGCAAAGTTGACGCGCAGGGGGTAGCCGGTTTGCCACGCGCACACGTTCAGTGCCGTGATCGCGCCGTCGCTGCCGCCGAGGGAAAGCCCCGCCGCGCGCGTGAACCGGTTCAGGTCGGCAACCAGCTCGCAGGCTCCCTCAATGACGATATCGGCCAGTTCGGACGCAAGCTGTCCGGGAGCCCAGGCCACGACCGCGTAGTGTGCGGAGCGCAATCGGGCAGCAAGTTTTTTCAATGCCGGCATCCTGCCCGCGTGGGGGCCTTTCCGCGGCAGGGGAATGGCTTGCCCGGACAGCGTTGCGCGCAATACGCTCAGCATCTCCGGCAGGTCATTCGGGCGGCACGTTATGGACGTGGCGGAAGAAATCTGCCGCTTCAGCGATCTTCCCAGCGCCGCTGCACCGATGACGGCTACCTGCCGTGACCTTCTGGGTTTTCGCCCCATTGTCGGCCGGGGCTGCAGGCAGCGCTCGGTGAAGCGCGGGTTGACTGAATCGCCGTCGGTGCCCAGCAGCAGCACGAGGTCGGCGCGATTGCGCAACTCCGTGAGCGTTGTCATAATCCAGCCGCGCCGTTGCACCACCAGCGCGTTGCTGATGACGGCATGACCGTGCATGTGGTCCACGGCGGCGCCGGTCTTCTCCGCCAGCGCCAGCGCGGCGCGGCATCCTGACGCGTCCGTCGCCATCCCGGCAATTAATGGCTGGTGTGATCGTTTCAGGACCCGGGCCGCATGTTTGACAGCCTGATCCAGCGTCACCGGCAGTCCCTGGACGCGCGCCCGCGGATCGGCGCCGGACTGGGCAAATCCGCTAACGGCGCGGTCGCAGCCCCTGGCGACGACCCGGGCCGTGTCGCCGTCCATTGCCACCATCAAATCGTCGCAGTGCAGGCCGCAGAACGGGCAGGTCACATCCTTTATCGTAGTTGACATGTTCGTTACGTTACCGGATATGGAGGCATCCCGGCGTGTCCCGGAGACGCCGGGTTGCAGCGGGCGGATCGACGGCCCAACATGGCTCCACGTGCGGCTTACGCCAGCAACGCGAGCATTTCCCTGACGTAGGTAAACTTCTCCCGCGGTTTGCCGAGATTCGCGCCGCGTGCGACCTCGGCTGCGTCGATTCTCTTCCAGTCGGAGAAGCTGACGGGACGGGTGCCGCGCCCGTGGAGGAGACTGCGCAGAGAGGCGAATCCGGATTTTCCGCCTGCAGCGGAAAGTTTCGGCAGATCGGCCACCAGCGATGCCACGGTAGCCACGCTGTCGGCGCGATTTGTCCCAATGATACCCGTTGGCCCGCGCTTGATCCATCCGGCGACGTATATCTGCGGGACCGACTGACCTTCGGCGACGACGCGCCCCGCGAGGTTCGGGATCGTCCCGGAACGGGGATCGAACGGCACGCCGGGCATGGCGATGCCGCGGTAGCCGATGCTGCGAAACACGAGTCCGGTCTCGAGCGACATGAATTTTCCGGTGCCGCGCGCGGACTGATTCATTGGCGCGCCGGAGAGGACATTGTGTTCCAGCACGATGTTACGCACCCGGCTGTCGCCTTCAATGCGCGCCGGGCTCTTCTGAAACGTGAATACCACGCGCCGGCGCGCCTTTCCCGGGGGCCGGGCTGCAAAACCGGAGAAAATCTCCACAATGCGTTTCGCGCCGGCATTGCCCGCGCCGGCGATCTCCGCGGCGCTGGCCTCATTGAGGGCGAGTTCGGCCGGATCGATGCTGGCGTCGCATTCCTCCAATTCGCCGAATTCCTTCAATTCCTTCGAGGTGAATTTTGCCTGGGCCGGCCCGCGCCGCCCGACGACGAAAATCTCCCTGACCTTGCTGGTGCGCAGAACCTCCAGCGCGTGTTCGGCGATATCGGTGTGGGCCAGTTCCTGAGGCGACCTTGCCAGTATTCTGGCGACGTCGGCGGCCACGTTTCCCTGGCCGATGATCACGGCCCGTTCATGGGAAAGGTCGAAAACGCGGTCGCGGAAATCGGGATGGCCATTGTACCAGCCGACAAACTCGGTGGCAGTGTGGCTGCCGGCAAGGCTCTCGCCATCTATGCCGAGGGGTTTGTCCGCTTCGGCGCCGCACGCGAGGATCACGGCATCGTAGGCTTCGCACAGCTCGCCCACGCTCACGTCGTTACCGACGCGGATATTGCCGTAGTACTCGAAACCCGGCATTTCCGCGATCCGGGAATAAACATCAATTACCTGTTTCAGCTTGGCGTGATCCGGAGCGACGCCGCTGCGCACCAGCCCGTACGGCACCGGCAGGCGCTCGAGCATGCTGATCTGCACCGGCAATCCGGATTTGAACAGCGCCTCAGCCGCGTAAAATCCGCTTGGGCCGCTGCCGACGATGGCCACCTGCCACGGCGCGCCGGAGGCGCCCGAGCCTTCAGCCACGGCAATCAACCCCGGTCACCAGTTTTTGGCTCGGCCCCGTTCAGAATCCGAGCGCGGATTTTCTTTCCTCCGCCCCGGGCAGGGGATCCATCTGCTCGCTGCATACCGGCAGACCCTTGGAGCGTGTGGCGTTGATCTCAATCCACTCGCGCTTGTCATCCGGGAGATCGTCTTCCTCAAAGATGGCCTGCACCGGGCATTCGGGGATGCACGCGCTGCAATCGATGCAGACGTCGGGGTCTATGTAAAGCATCTCGCCGTCGTAATGGAAACATTCTACGGGGCAAACGGCGACGCAATCGGTGAAGCGGCAACCTTGGCAGTTGTCAGTGACTACGGTGGTCATGGGGTTTCCCTCGTTGCTGTGGCAATGACAATTCAAATTGACGGTGACAGGATCTCGCCGCGGTTAAGCTCCACCGCATCCCCGCACCAGCGGCGGTACGAGGCGGACAGCTGACCGTCCGTCACCGGCAGACCAAGTCTCCGCAGGTGGAGGAGATACAGGGGCAGAAACGACGGCCGGTATTCGCATGCGTAGGCGAATGTCGGCAGCACTTCCAGCGGCTGCATTGCGATGATCGTCCCGCGTTTCATGCCGGCCCCGGTCCGAATTCCCGCGGCGCCGAAAATTGTAACAGTGCCGGCCAGCATGTTGACACCGGCAAAATCGCCGCAGCTCCCGCCGATGGCAATCAGGCCGCCGCGCATGCCGTGGCCGGCCTCGTTCCGGGCGGCGCCGTGAATGATGATTTCGCCGCCGGTCATGCCCACGGCGGCGCCGCGGTAAGCGCTGCCTGCGAGATGGCCGGCGCTGCCGCGTATGACGATACGCCCACCCCGCATCTCCGGGCCGACCCAGTCGCCCGCATTACCGGAGACGACGATGGTGCCGCCGAGCATTTCCGCACCAAGATGGGCACCGGCGTGGCCGTCAATGTGGATCTGGCCGCAGGACATTGTCGCGCCGATGTGCTTGACCCGGGACATGTCTCCGCGCAGCTGGATGGTTTCACCGGGCGCGCCTGACACGGTGAACACTTCCGCCAGCGGCACCTGGCGATTTCCATAAAACACCGGCAGGCGCTCGATTTCGGCAATGGGCAGTTGCCTCAGGCGATCCGGAGTAATGCAGTCCGCTTCCACCGGTACCTCGGGCGCGGCGCGCAGTTCCAGCCGCAGGGTCACGGCACGGCCCCGCCGTTCAGGAGGCTGTGCAGCCGGATCTGGTATTGCCCGAGGTTTCCGCCGTAATTGCCCGCCGAGATCGCGGCCAGACCGGGGCGGGCCGCGGCCTGCATGCCGGCGGCCATGGCGCAGCGCACGGCGTGTTCGCTCAGGCCGTCAATGACGATCTCCAGGGCGCAATTCACTTCGGGGCGCAGGCCGGTTGCGCCGGCAACGGAGCGCAGGGTGGGGCAAAAGGCATCGTTGGTCGAGGCAGGCAGGCCCTTGTAACGGGACCCCACCTTGCTGCCGCTGCGCACGACCCCGCCGGGGAAGGGCAGGGCCACATCGGGCAGTGCGCGGATCGCGGCAACGGCGGCCTGGGCGGCGGCCACGGCCGTCCCGGCGTCCGTACCGCACAGAATCAGGTTGCCGCCGCCGACAGCCGGCTGCATCCCGAAACGATCCTGCACCAGAAACTCGCCGTCCATGACCGGGATGCGCCAGTAGCGCCGGTCGCCGATTTTCTTGCTCATCTGATATCCATCGCCGAAATATCGCAGTTTCCCGCCGATGCTCGTGTCATGACCGGAGTCCAGTCCCGCAAAGCATGCCGTCGTGGGACAGGTCATCACGCACTGCCCGATGCGCTCCACCAGCCGCTTGCCGAGCGCGGCCTTGTCCATCGCGAACAGGAGGATGCTCGCGCCGGGACGGCCGTCGGGCGTCTCCTGCGCCGCAAGCGCGCGTTCGATTCCAGCCTCGCACTTGCAGCCGATGACCGACGTGGCAAAGCCGGTCATGGATTGCGCCGCTGCCTGCGCCCATTCGGGGCCGGCCGCGGTGACGACCACGCGCGTGCCCCACATGGCGAATGCCTCGGCAAAAGTATCTTCGATGTGCGTGGATCCGATCTGCATCGTCAGTTCAACCGGTCGCCGGTCGCAGCGGGATGACCTCGTGATCATGCAGGTAGCTGTCAGGGACTGCGTAATTGTCGAATTCGATGGAATAATAATTCTCGAAGAACGGACGCACCGCATCCACGATGGATGCGTCGTACTCGGGGGCAATGTGCAGCATCCGGCCGCTGAAGTCGGCGCAGAACTCGTGGTTATCTATGATCATGTGGCCCGATTTGATTACGTAGCGTGGGGCGCTGAACATGCGTTCCCGGTCAGGGTGGTCGTCATAAATGGTGATGTCGGCGTCCGCGCCTGCTCCCAGGTGCCCCTTGTTGCGCAGGCCCAGCGCCCGTGCCGGCCCGGCGCGCGTGATGATGGCGATCTCGTTCAGGGAGTATTCGCGATCCAGGTCCGGCAGCGTGGTCCTGGCGATGGCGCGCCGGTTGACCCGCTGCATTTCCTGCTTCCGGAAATCGCGATCCATCAGCAGCCGGATGAGCTTTGGGTAACTCTGGAACGAACCGCCATTGGGATGGTCCGTGGACAGGATGATGCGCCACGGGTCCGCAGACATCAGGAACAGCTCCAGTCCGATGGCCCATTGCAGGGCGTGCACATAGACTTTTTCCTGATAACTGAACGGCAGAATGCCGCAGCCGCTTTCGCATTCCGTGTCGGCGTTGATCCACTTGGCCTTCTTGATGCCGCGCAGCATGTAGGCCAGCGGGGCATCCGCGGTCATGATCGTGGACTTGCCGAACATGACCTGGCCCACGTCGCAGGTGATATTCGGATGCGCGTTCACGTAGTCGGCGATCTCCCGGGCGGCGGAGCCCGGGTTCTTCCCGGGCTCACCGGCGTAGCTGTGAAACTGGATGTGGGCCACGTGCAGCCGCCGGTCACCGGCGGTCTTCATGGTTTCCAGCGTGGTGCGGAAGTTGCCGCTGTGGCCGAGGTTGTTGCAGTGAATATGCGGCGGGTGCGGGAAACCGGCGTCGTTCGCCACCTCGACGAAGGCGTCAATGATCTGGCGTGGGCTGATGCCGAACACGTCGTTCTTTTCGTCCAGATCGGAAACATTGGAATTGCGCCGCCCCTTCCACGGTTCATCACCGCCGGGATTTACGAGCTTGGCCGTGTAGGCCTTGGTGGAATTAATCCACCAGGCCACCGCCTGCCGGAACTCCGACCTGCGCCCGTCCCGCAGCAGCTGCTGCAGAAAAATATTGTTGCCGAGCAGCACATAGAATCCCTTGTCGATGATCGGCGTGTCATGCAGTTCCTCCAGCGTGTGCCGCGCGCCGATGGGCGTGACCGCCGCTTCCATGGCCGTGGTGTATCCGAGCGTGGCATACCGGTAACCGGTGGCGAATGTTGACGGCACAATCCCGCCGGAGCCCGAGCGCGTAAACCTGGTTCCCGGGTGCGGGTCGCGGCGGTGGTCCTCCGGCTGGAGCTTGCGCGCGAGATTGACCTTGGGACCGGCGATGTGACAGTGAATGTCCACGCCGCCCGGCATGACGACCATGCCGCGGGCGTCTATGGTGCGATCGGGCTCCGCAACCGCGTCGGCGATCCTGCCGTCGCGCACGAACAGGGTGCGGGGTTCGCCGGCGATCCGGTTGGCCGGGTCATGGACGCTGCCGTTGACGATGCACAGGGTGCTGGACATGCCCGGTACCGATCCAGGTTGTGGTGGTGCGCTGGGCCGCCGTGCTCAGGCGGTCAGCGGCAATTCGAAAGCGGACCTGGCGCCATGCGGGGTGCGGGCCAGCAGCAGCTCGCGCACCTTCTCCCGGATGGCCTTCAGGATGGACTCGTCATCGGGAAACGGCGAATCGAATGCCTTGCGCATCGTGATCGGCACATCGTCCATCCGGTATACGGTGCCGCCGGTATTGATGCCGTAGGTCGCGGTCCGAAAGGCCACGCGGGCAAGACCGGAAGTCAGCGTCGCTTTCGGGTCCAGCGAGATCACGGGTATGCGTCGCAGGTGGGCGGTGGCCTCCCTGGGAAAATTGGACGCGGGATCGCTGGCGATGATCATCGCCGCATCGGCGTCGCCGCGCGCAAGGGTGTCCACCGTGGTGAATTCTCCGGGATTGAAGCGTGGATAGCCGCGGCTGAAATTGACGCCGAACGGATAGCCGGTCTGCCAGGACATGACGTTGTCCGCGCCGGTGACGTTGCCGTGGCCGCGCACCGGTTTGGCGACAAAATGGGTGAATTCATTCAAATCCGTGGCCAGCGCAAGCAGCGCGCCGGAATTGAAGTGCCGGCCGCGGGTCATGGTCAACCCCATGCCGAAGAACAGCACGCCGTACCGGCAGCCTTTCATCCGCTGCACGAGATCCTCGATCGTGGCCGGCGGCACGCCGGTAATTTCCTCGATGTCCGCATGGATCGGGCGCCCCTTGACGCGCACCCGCAGCGCCCACAGCAGTTCAAAATCCTTGCCCGGCTTCAGTTGCACGAAGATGTTGGCGGCGGGGACGCTGGGCGTGCGGCGCACGTCGATCACGACCACGGTGCGATCCTTCTTGCCGTTGGGGGTGAACATTCCCTTCGCCGTGACCGCGTAGCGGCCAAAGTGCCGCGGGTGGGATTCGGCCGGATTGCCGCCCCAGTAGATCACCAGATCAGCGCGGTTCTTGACCTCTCCCAGCGTCATGGTGCTTTCACCGACACCCTGGAAGGCAATACCCGACGGGCCATGACAAACCGATGTGGTGGTGTCGATGTTGCCGCGTACCATGTCCATGATTGCGACCGCCTGCCGCTGGGCCTCGCAGGTGGTATCGCTGAGGCCGTAGGCGATCGGAAACCGCGCCTCCACCAGTATGCGCGCCGCCTCCGCGACGGCCGCGTCAATCGTGGCGGGTTTACCCTCCATCAAGGCGGCCGGCGCCTCTTCAATGGTGTGTTCCGCAAACCAGGCCCGTCCCAGCACACAGGCATTCTTGGCCTTGACGATCCGTTTCTGCGTATCGTCCACGGTCAGGATCATGTCATCGCAGACGCATCCGCAAAAGGTGCAGGTGGCGTTTTCAACGACGCGCAGGTTCTCACTCATGGATTGACACCTTCGCTGTTGCGATGTCCGGCAGGCACTTTTTCGACGGTTACCGCCAGGTTTTTCGACAACGGCATGCCGCTGCCCGCGGTATCCGCCTCCATGAGTTCGCTGGAACACGGTCCATAGGCCATGAAGATCATGCCGGAGGGGAGGTCCGCGGCCTTGCGCGGCGTGCAGGTGACCGTAGTCTCGCCGGCGTCGTTGCGGAGCCGGACGCGATCACCCTCCTTCAGTCCGAGCCGGGCCATATCCTGCTCGTTCATCTCCGCGGTGGAGGTGACCTGCTGGTATTCCGCTTTCAGCTTGCCCTTGTTCAGGGAGGTTCCCTGCTCGCTGGTGCGTCCCGCGATCAACAACATGGTTTCAGTCATGATCAGGTCCGAATTCGATTGCGCCGGGAGCTTGCCCCGAACAAGGGCAGTCCGGCAAGGCGTTTCCGTGTTGCCGGGAAAGGGGAGGGGCCTGCCAGCGCCGTCGGACCATCAACCTTGCCGCTGCCCTGCATGATACCTGAAGAACAGCGGATTTTCCCGGGAGTTCCCTGACATATGGCTGGTCAGGGTGGCGGCCAATTACCCGGTCCGCGCCTTCCGGCGCAACCGGACCGGGTAGTTCGCGGTGGTAAGATGCGCGGCGAGTCTTACCCCCAGCCTGGTTGCCCCCACGTGCAGCCGGAGGAGAGGCGCAGTGGCCCGAGACGTTCGAATCCATGTGCAGGCCCATGCCAGGCTGCATCTTGGTTTTCTGGACTTTCATGGTTCGCGCGGCCGCCAGTTCGGCAGCATCGGTCTTTCACTGCAGGACGTTGCGCTGGAGTTGGCGGTTGCCCCGGATGCAAGTATCAATGTCACCGGCCCGGGTGGTGCGCGGGTCGAAGCCGTGGCGCGTGTGGTGCTGGAGAAAATTGGTCATGCCGGCGGTGCGAACATCCGGATAAGCCGCGCCATCCCGGAGCACGCCGGACTGGGCTCGGGCACCCAACTGGCCCTGGCGGTGGGTAGCGCCTGCGCGCGACTCGCCGGCGCGCGGTTGTCGCCCGAGGAGCTGGCGCAACTGCTGGTGCGGGGTCAGCGATCGGGGATCGGTATCGGGACGTTTTCCCTGGGTGGCTTCATCGTGGATGCGGGACGCGGCGCCGCAACCAGCCTGCCGCCGGTCGTCAGCCGCTTGCCGGTGCCCGAGCAGTGGCGATTTGTCCTGATCATGGATCGCTCACGCCAAGGCGTCTGCGGCGATGAGGAGCGGCAGGCCTTCGTGGATCTGCCCGCAATGCCGGAGTCCCAGTCCGCGCATCTCTGCCGCATGGTGTTGCTGCAGCTTTTGCCTGCGCTGGTGGAGTCGGACTGCACCGCGTTCGGCGCCGGCGTCACCGATATCCAGTCGATCATCGGCGAATATTTTGCGGGCCGGCAGTCGGGACATTATCGAAGTCCCGACGTGGCGGCCGCACTCATGTCCATGATGGAATGCGGTGCCACCGGCAGCGGCCAGAGTTCCTGGGGGCCGACGGGATTCGCGATATTTCCCGATTCGGCGGCTGCGGCCCGCGCGGTGGAGCTTGCCCGCCGGCGCTGGCATGACAATCCACGCCTCGATTTTGTATCATGCCGCGCCGCCAACCACCCTGCGGTCATTCGGTCTGAGACCGCGGCCCGCCACGCGCACGGCTGAACCGCCGGCGCGGGGCAGTCCCGGAAAATATTGCTGGAGATCCTCCGATGAACGATCCGTATTTGCTGCACATATTCAATCCCACGAAGAACGTGAGCCCTTTTGACGTCAACATGGCTTACGAGGCCGCGTTCAACGGCGTGATTCCGTACTCCAACGTGACGTTGGAGGAGATCCATGGACTGACCCAGGACACCATCTTCTCCCGCGGCCCCACCGGCGTGAAGCGCACCGGGATATTCATCGGCGGCAGGGAATTCGGCCTCGCCATGGACATGCTGCAGCGGGCGCGGGCGGCCATGGTCCCGCCGTTCGAGGTGTCGGTATTTGTCGATCCAAGCGGAGCCATCACCACGGCAGCCGCGCTGATGGCCTGTATCGAAGCCGCAATCAAGAAAGTGTCACAGGGAGATCTGAGGGGCAGGAAGGTGCATATCTTCGGCGGGACCGGCCCGGTGGGGGTATGCGCGGGGATCCTGGCGGACAGTTGCGGCGCCGAGGTGTATCTCGCCAGCCAGCGCGGCCAGTCGGTGGCGCAGGAGGTCGCCGACGAATACAACCACCGCTTCGATGTGAACATGCACGGCACAAGCAGCAGCTCGGACGCGGAAATCCGGAATATCGTCAGTGACACCGACGTCATCGTCGGTTCCGCCAAGGCCGGCGTGCGGGTTGTGACGCAGTCTCAGTTGGAACAGGCGAAAAACCTGCTGGTTGCCGCGGACGTCAACGCGGTACCGCCCGCCGGTATCGAAGGCGTCGGTGTGCATGACATGGGCAAGCCGCTCGAGTTCACGCCCGGCAAGGCGCTGGGGATCGGCGCGCTGGCCATCGGCAACATCAAATACAAGGTGCATTACCGGATGTTCGAATTGATGAAGGGTTCCGAAAAGCCTCTGTACCTCGATCACGTGCAGGCATTTGAAAGCGCGCGCGAGCTCGCCGGGAAGAAACTGCATGGGTGAGATCCCGTCAAGAACCTGGCCCAGCGTCAGCACGCTGACCGCGCCGCTCGTGGAGGGCCTGATCGCCCGGCGCGGCGATCTGGATCTGGGTGTTTTCAAGCCGGATCAAAAGGCCACGGTCATTGATGCGGGCATCGAACGGCCGGGTGGGCTGGAGGCGGGGCGTCGCATCGCGGAAATCTGTCTCGGCGGCCTTGGGTCAGTGCGCTTTCGCTCCGCGTCCAGCCCGGGCCCGTGGAACTGGTGGGTGGACGTGCATGCCGGCAGCCCGGTTCTGGCGTGCCTTGGCAGCCAATACGCGGGGTGGAGTCTGTCCCATGGTGAGGGGAAGAGCGGATTTCGCGCCCTGGGATCCGGTCCCGGCCGGGCTGTGGGAAGCGGCGAGGAACTGTTTGAAGAGTTGGGATACCGCGACCGTGCCGACGGCACGGTGTTGATTCTCGAGGTGGACAAGCCGCCTCCGGCGGGACTCGTGGAAGAAATATCTGAAAAATGCGGCATTTACGAGGACAATCTAACGTTTATTCTTACACCCACTTCCAGCCTGGCCGGTGTCGTGCAGATCGTTGCGCGCGTGCTGGAAACGGCGCTTCACAAGGCACACGCCCTCAAGTTTCCGTTGGCGGCGATCATTGATGGTGCGGGAAGTGCGCCGCTGTGCCCTCCGGCGCCGGACTTGCTGACCGCCATGAGCCGGACCAACGATGCAATCCTGTTCGCCGGGCAGGTTCATCTGTTTGTGCGCGCGGAAGATCCCGAGGCGGAGGCGCTTGCGCAGCGGCTTCCCAGCAGCGCGTCGCCGGATTTCGGGCGGCCCTTCGGCGAAGTCTTCAAGCGCGCAAATTTCGACTTTTACAAGATTGACCCGCTGCTGTTCAGTCCGGCGTGTGTCACCGTGACCAACCTGCGATCGGGAACGTCTTTTCACGCCGGGAAGATCCATTCCGAACTGCTCAACGAGTCCTTTTTCGGCAAGTTCGGCTGAAGAATCACCCGGCCTGCCGCACCGGCCGGCTTGCGAATGCGCCAACAGAGCCCGTGGACACAGGAAGCCCTGGAACGGGCGGTTCTTGAGAGTCTGCTCGGCGAAATCAACGCCCTGAAGCCGGGCAATGTGCATCGGTTTTCCGGCGGGCATGGCATGCGCTACGAGGACTTTCTCGTCAGCGCGCAAGCGGTCGTTCCCATTCTTTGCAGTACGGATCTGACCCTGGGCGAACGCTGTCTCGAAGCCGTGCTCGCCACGCGCAAGGCGGTCTGCGCCAACACAAATCTGGGCATAGTGTTGCTGTTTGCGCCGATAATTTGTGCGGCGCAACAGGGCGATTCGCCGTCTGGCTTCAGAACCCGGATCCGAAAGGTGATCTCCGCCGCAGATCATGACGATACGGTGCTGATTTACCGGGCAATTGCCGTTGCCGAGCCAGGCGGGTTGGGGCGGGTGCCGGTCCATGACGTCCACGCTGAGCCGGACTGTTCCCTGCTGGAGGCCATGTCGGCGGCAGAAGACAGGGACCGCGTTGCGAGTCAGTACACAAACGCCTGCGCGGACCTTTTTGCCGTGGGTTTGCCGGCCCTCAAAGGGTATGTGCGGCGCGGTATTGGTGTAGAATGGGCCGCAGTTGGCTGCTATCTGCGTTTTCTTGCCTGCTTCCCGGATTCCCACATCCGGCGCAAGCACGGTGCGGAAGTGGCACGGCAGGTCAGCCAGCGTGCGGAAGCGACGCTGGCCGAGTTGGAACAACATAACGATCCCAGCACCATGACCGGTCAGTTGCTGGGACTAGACAGGGAATGGAAGGACTCAGGCATTAATCCAGGCACCAGCGCCGATCTGACCGCGGCAAGCCTGTTGCTGTATCACCTGGGAGTGGAGGATTTCGGCTGATTGGGGATGCCGGTGCATCCTGACGATCGCCCGGCCGCGCGACGCGCGGCGGCGAATGGTGGGATTGCACGGTAACAGTTTCAGCGTTGCATAATCTAAACAGGAGGAGAAGCAAATGGCAGTCATCGATCGAGTACTTGTAGGCGAATCGCTGGTTGGCGACGGCAATGAAGTCGCGCACATCGACCTGATCATGGGACCGCGCGGCAGCGCCGCCGAAACCGGATTCTGCAATGCACTGGTCAACAATAAGGACGGTTTCACGACCTTGCTGGCCGTGGTCGCACCGAATCTGGCGTGCAAGCCGAATACGGTCCTGTTCAACAAGGTAACCATCAAGGGCGCCAAGCAGGCGGTGCAGATGTTCGGACCCGCGCAGCGCGCAGTCTCCATGGCCGTCATGGATTGCGTCAAGGACGGCACCATTCCGGCCAATGAGGCGGACGACATTTTCATCTGCGTCGGCGTATTCATTCACTGGCTGGCGGCGGATGACAAGAAAATCCAGGACTACAACTATCAGGCGGTAAAGGAGTCCATCCAGCGCGCCGTGAAACGTGAGCCGAAGTCCGCGGAAGTGCTGAGCAAGCGCGGCAGCGCCAACCACCCGTTCCAGGCGCATGCGTGAGGCAGCTACAAGTCACAAGTTATAAGTCACAAGAAAACACAAAAAAACAACAAAAAGGTTTTTGACGGTTGGTACACACACGCCAACCAACAACACACCCCGGCTCAGGCCGGGGTTTTTTTTGGAAAGGCAGCTACATGCGACAAGCCACAAGCTACAAGCTACAAGAAAGTGGCCGCGGAATTTCATTTGAGTTCTTGTTGCTTGTTGCTTGTAGCTTGTAGCTGAATCAACGTGCCCGTGTGCAGGGCTGTGGCCACCAGCGCGCCGCGGATCCCGCGCGCCGCTGCCAGTTCCAGGTCCGATGCGTTGCACACCCCGCCGGCGATGTGAAAGGCGCGATCCGGCGCGCGCGCCAGGATCTCGTCAATGATCGGCCAAGCGGGGCCGGCGGATGTGCCGACGCTGGGAAGGTGCATGATGATGATGTCCCGCGGCCAGCAGCCGGGACTCTGCAGGACCGCGGGATCACCGAGGAAGCCACGTGCCGAAAAATCCAGCGACAGCACATAATCGGCGCCGGCCGCGGCCAGAGCGCGGAGCGCGGTTGCGTCCACACCGGTCTCCGTGCCGATGACGGTCCGGCAGCCGGGACCGGATGCGCCCGAACGCCGGTGGCCGGAATCCACCCAGAAACAGACGCCCGGAAAGCGCCGATGCAGTTGCAACAGCTCCCGATCGTGGTCGCCGCGCGCAAGTATGGCGCCCAGATCGGCGACATAGACGATCCTGAACGTGTGCAACCGCATCAGCGCGGAGATCACTTCAATGGGTTCCGCCGATCGGCAAAGTGTGGACTGTAACGGGAGATACCTGGCGCGATCTCCGCCGCGGGCATGGACGACCTGCCCGTCCAGAAGGTCAATCGCGGGTATAATTGAAATATTCAACCGTTATTCCTCCTCAACCCGCAGGATCGCATCCGGTTTCTCCCCGTGACCACGAGACATTGTTTCGGCTGGGACATCGGCGGCGCACATCTGAAAGTTGCCGAGCTCGCGCCTGACGGCGCCGTGGTATCGGCGGCGCAGTATGCCACACCGCTATGGAACGGCCTGCAGAGCCTCGATGGCTGTCTGTCGGGCGTCAGCCGCGCCCGTTCCACGCCGGACGTGCGGCACGCGGTAACGATGACCGGGGAACTGGTGGATTTTTTTACCGGTCGGCAGGCGGGCGTCACGGCGCTGCTGGAGGCGTTCGTCAGGCATTTTCCCGAGGAGCACACCGTGGTGTTCGGCGGGCCGCTGGGATTTCTGCCCGTTTCCGCGGCGCGCGCCGCGCCGGACAACGTGGCGTCGGCGAACTGGCTCGCCACGACGCTGTGCGCCGCGGGGCGCATTGAGCGTGGCGTGCTGGTGGACGTCGGCAGTACGACCACTGACATCGTCCCGTTTGCCGCGCACCAGCCGTGTAATCGCGGCTGGAACGACCAGGAGCGGCTGTCCTGCGATGAGCTGGTCTACACGGGTATTGTACGCACGCCCGTCATGGCGCTGGTTCAGCGCGTGCCGTTCGCCGGCCGCTGGCAGAACATTGCGGCGGAATTTTTTGCGACCGCCGCCGATGTGTACCGGATCACCGGGGAACTGGACGACGCGGCGGACCTGCACGAATCCGCCGATCGCCGCGGCAAGTCGGTGGCGGAAAGCATTGCGCGACTGGCACGCATGCTGGGCGCGGAAGCCCGTGCCGGCGCGGAAGAAGCCGGCCGCTGGCGGCAAGTGGCCGAACACATCGCGGCGGTGCAACTGCGCATAATCGAGCGCGCCTTCACCGGCGTGCTGTCAAGTCTTGGGGCCGGATTGCCGGTGACGGTGGTTGGCGCCGGCTCCGGCTCGTTCCTGGCACGCAAACTCGCACAGCGCCACGGCTGCGGCTATGTATCATTCCCGGCACTGTTTGAGAGCTCGGCAGTTGCGCCCGAAGCGGTTGCAACCTGTGCGCCTGCGATTGCGGTGGCGGAACTCGCGCGGCGTGCGCGGCTGCAATGAAAATCGCCGAGCTGCCTTACCGGCGCAATTCCGCGGAGCTGTTTGAGGCAATCTGCGGCGAGCCGTGGAGCATTTTCCTTGACAGCGGATATCCGCTCATTGATTCGGGCCGGTATGACATCCTGGCCGCGCGCCCGTATCTGACGATTACCACCAACGGGGCAGCGACGACGATCCGCGGCGGCGGCGTCAGCGAATCCCCGGCCGATCCTTTCGCGCTGGTGCGCGAGCACCTCGGTGATCAGGCCGAGAACCGCTCCGGTATCCCGTTTTGCGGCGGGGCGATGGGTTACTTCGCTTACGACCTGGGCCGCCGGATAGAGAAGCTGCCCGCAAGGCTGGCGCGGGACGTCAGCCTGCCCGACATGGCCGTAGGCCTGTACGACTGGGCGGTGGTCGTGGATCACCACATGCGCCGCACCTGGCTTGTAGCCCAGGGCCGGTGCCCGGCGACGGAGCGGGACTGGCCCGGGCTGGAACGCATGTTCGGCGCAGCGTCGCAGACGCGCCTGCCGCGTTACACGGTGCGCGGCGACATCCTGTGCAACATGACCCGCGAAGATTACGCGCAGGCGTTCGGGCGCATCTGCCATTACATCCGGGAAGGCGACTGCTACCAGGTAAATCTGGCCCAGCGCTTCGAGATTGAGGTCAGCGGCGACCCGTGGGACGTTTACCTCGACATGCGCCGGCACAACCCGGCGCCTTTTGCCGCATTTTTGCGATTGCCGGAAGGTGCGGTGTTGTCATCCTCGCCCGAACGCTTTCTGCAGGTCACTAACGGCAACGTCGAGACCAAGCCTATCAAGGGCACAATCCGGCGCTCGAAATTTGCCTATGAGGACAAGGCGCTCGCTGCGCAATTGCTGGAAAGCGAGAAGGATCGCGCCGAGAATCTGATGATCGTGGATCTGCTGCGCAATGATCTCGGAAAGAACTGCCGGATCGGCAGCGTGGCGGTGCCGAAGCTGTTTGCGCTGGAGAGTTTTGCAAACGTGCATCACCTGGTCAGCACCGTCACCGGCACGCTGGCGGAGGGCCGGCAGGCGTTGGACCTGCTGCGGGGCTGTTTCCCGGGTGGTTCCATCACCGGTGCGCCGAAGCTGCGTGCCATGGAGATCATCGAGGAACTGGAGCCGCACCGGCGCAACGTCTATTGCGGCGCCATCGGTTACGTGGGTTTTGACGGCAACATGGACACCAACATCGTCATCCGAACCGCGATCACCCAGGGTGACCGTTACCTGTACTGGGCCGGCGGCGGGATCGTTGCGGACTCGGATCTGAACGGAGAGTATGAAGAGTCCTTCGCCAAGGCGCAGGCGGTGCTGAGTCTGTTCGGCCGCGGTCTGGCGCGCAATGTGGGTAGTTAAGCTCGGCGGCAGCCTGCTTACGTCCCCATGGCTGCGGCTTTGGGTGGACGTGCTGGCGGATCACGGCGCGGGCCGCGTGGTCGTTGTCCCCGGGGGAGGCCCGTTCGCCGACGCCGTACGAATGACGCAGCAGCGCTGGGGAATCGATGATGCCGCGGCCCATCACTTGGCGTTGGTTGCCATGGAGCAGCACGCGCGGATCCTCTGTTCCTGGCGCCGTGAACTCGTGCCGCAGCATAACATTGAGGGGATCGCCGCCGTCGCTCGGCAAGGGCGCGTGCCCGTATGGTTCGCCGCTTCCGAAGTGCTGGACGCGAACATACCCGCATCCTGGGACGTGACATCCGACAGCCTGGCCGCATGGCTGGCAGGTCGGCTCGGCGCGGAGGCAGTCGTGCTGGTCAAGACGCCGCGGCTGGGCGCACCGGCCGCCATGCCGGAATTAATACGGGAAGGGAAATTGGACCAATGGTTCGCCAAGGCGCTGGCGGGCTTCAATGGTCGCGTTTCCTGGCTGGCCCATGGCGAATCCTCGGCCATGGCCGCCGGATTGCGCTCGGGCAGCCTGCCCGGCGTCGAAATCCGGCCGCAATCCGGATCCCTGAAAAAGATGCGGACCCGCGAGGGGCCCGCACCGGAATAAAAGGCCTGGCATCCGGAAGAGGCTGGAGATACCAGGCAAGAGCCGAATTCCGTTTCGGCTTCCCCGCTAAGCTATTTGCGTCAATAGGGAGATTTTATTTTCTCCACCACAAATACATTTTCTTCCTCGAACTCAATCTCCTGACCTTCGTACTTGTGAATATCGGAAACCAGGGACGGTTGTACTATCCCGCTCAATTTCCCCGGCGCGCATCTGGTGACCATTACGCGAAATAATTGATCGGGTTTCGCGCGAAGATATGCAAAGTCATTGGGCTCGATAGCACGCTCCGGCGGTTTCCGTCGCGACGTCCCGGAAGACGCGACTGACGGTCCACCGGCATTCCTGCACACCAAATTGAGTTGGGGTCTCATCGCGTCAGTCCCAGTTCAAGGCGCCACCGGTCTGGTACTCGGTGACGCGCGTTTCAAAGAAATTCTTCTCCTTCTTGAGGTCCATCAGTTCGCTCATCCACGGGAACGGATTGGTGGCGCCGGGGTACTGCTCCGGCAGGCCGATCTGCGCGCAGCGGCGGTTGGCGATGAACCGGAGGTATTCCTCGAACATCTTCGCGTTCAGCCCCAGCACGCCGCGCGGCATCGTGTCCGCGGCATATCGCGATTCCAGTTCCACGGCCTCGCGCAGCATGCCGATGACCTCCTGCTGGAACGCGGCGGTCCACAGTTGCGGATTTTCAATCTTGATCTGGTTGATGACGTCTATGCCGAAATTCATGTGCATGGACTCATCCCGCAGGATGTACTGGAACTGTTCGGCGCAGCCGGTCATCTTGTTGCGCCGGCCCATGGACAACACCTGCACGAAGCCGACATAGAAGAAGATGCCTTCGAACACGATGTAGAACGCGATCAGATCGCGCAGCAGGCGCTGGTCGTTCTCCGGCGTGCCGGTGTGAAAATCTGGATCCCCGAGGCTTTGGGTGAAGCGCATCGCCCATGCGGCCTTGTCGTGGATGGATGGGACCTCCCGATACATGTTGTATACTTCGGCTTCATCGAGCCCCAGGGATTCGACGCAATACTGGTAGGCATGCGTGTGCAGCGCCTCCTCGAATGCCTGCCGCAGCAGGTACTGACGGCACTCGGGGTTGGTGATGTGGCGGTACACGGCCAGCACCAGATTGTTGGCAACCAGGGAATCCGCCGAGGCGAAGAATCCGAGGTTGCGCTTGATGATGGTGCGCTCGTCCGCGCCCAGCCCGTCCGGGCGGCGCCACAGCGCTATGTCCGCGGTCATGTTGATTTCCTGCGGCATCCAGTGGTTCGCGCAGGCGTCCAGGTATTTCTGCCAGGCCCACTTGTACTTGAACGGCACGAGCTGATTGAGATCGGCGCGGCAGTTGATCATGCGTTTGTCGTCCACGGTGATCCGCGCCGCGCCAAACTCCACGTTTTCCAGTCCGGTGACGCCCTGCTGTCCGCCGTTGCGGGAATCCGGTTGCGGCGCGGCTACTGGTGCCGGCGCGGGCGCCGGCGGACTGTTCAGGGCGGCCGCCACCGCCAGCATCGGCTCCGGCGCCGCGCTCCTGACGGAGCGTCGTGCGCTGCTGATCGGATCTTCCCAGTTGGTCACCATGGATTCCCCCTTGTTGGAATTGTCCTGGCGCGCGCCTTACTGGCAGGCCTCGCATTCCGGATTGTCGATGGCGCAGAGCTTGGCTTGCTCCGCTTCCGCAAAGCCGCGATCCACCGCCGCCAGTTTGTTTTCGCGCCCGCCGCTCAGCGTGCTCTTTTCCACGTGCGTCGCCCCGAGGCTGCGCAGGTAGTAGGTGGTCTTCAATCCCCGTACCCAGGCCAGCTTGTACAGGTTGTCCAGCTTCTTGCCGTTGGGGGCGGCCATGTAAAGATTCAGTGACTGCGCCTGGTCAATCCACTTCTGACGGCGGGAGCCGGCCTCGACCAGCCAGCGCGGGTCAATCTCCCACGCGGTGGCATAAAGCGCTTTGAGGTCATCGGAGATGCGGCCTATGGGCTGCACGCTGCCGTCGAAATATTTCAGGTCATTGACCATGACCTCGTCCCACAGGTTGCGCGCCTTCAGGTCGCGAACCAGGTACGGGTTCACGACGGTAAACTCGCCGGACAGGTTCGATTTGACGAACAGGTTCTGGTAAGTGGGCTCGATGGACTGGCACACGCCGCAGATGTTGGAAATCGTGGCGGTCGGCGCGATGGCCATGCAGTTGGAATTGCGCATGCCGACCTTTTGCACGCGCTTGCGCAGCGCCTCCCAGTCCATCCGCACGCTGCGGTCCACTTCCAGATAGCCGTTGCGCTCCTGCTCCAGGATGCCGAGGGAGTCTATTGGCAGGATACCCTTGCTCCACAACGAGCCCTTGAATGTGGAGTAGGGCCCGCGTTCCGCCGCCAGCTCCGTCGAGGCCTTGATCGCGAAGTAGCTGACCGCCTCCATGCTGGCGTCTGCGAATTCCACCGCCGCTTCCGAAGCATACGGGATGCGCAGCCGGTGCAGCGCGTCCTGGAAGCCCATGATGCCCAGTCCCACCGGGCGATGCTTCAGGTTGGAACGGCGCGCCTGTGGGACACTGTAATAGTTGTAGTCAATGACATTGTCCAGCATGCGCATCGCGGTGCGCACGGTCTGCTCCAGCTTCTCCATCCGCAGGCCGTTCTCGTCCACGTGCTCTGCCAGGTTCACGGAACCCAGGTTGCAGACCGCGATCTCGTCATCGGAGGTATTCAGCGTGATCTCGGTGCACAGGTTGGAGGAATGCACGACACCGGCGTGCTGCTGCGGCGAACGCAGGTTGCACGGATCCTTGAACGTCACCCAGGGATGGCCGGTTTCATACAGCATGGACAGCATGCGCCGCCACAGGTCCACGGCGCGCACCTGCTTGAAACAGCGGATCTGCCTGCGCGCCGCGGCCGCCTCGTATTCCTCGTAACGGCGCTCGAACGCGGCGCCATACAGGTCGTGGAGATCCGTTGTTTCATCCGGGGAGAACAACGTCCACGGGCCGTCTTCAGACACCCGCTTCATGAACAGGTCCGGCACCCAGTTCGCGGTGTTCATGTCATGGGTGCGGCGGCGGTCATCGCCGGTGTTCTTGCGCAGATCCAGGAATTCCTCCACGTCCAGGTGCCAGGTTTCCAGGTAGGCGCACATGGCACCCTTGCGCTTGCCGCCGTTATGCGCCAGCGCGGCGCTGGTCATGTAGGATGTATCGCCTTCGACTTTCAAATCGCACACAAAGGGCACGGGCTCAATGGCCTTCACGGCGCGTACGCGCGTGAACAACCAGTTATTCCAGATCAGCCAGTTACGCTTGTGGATTGGGCGGCAATCCACCAGCGTCGCGATCTCCGGCACTGCCGGTATGCGCAGGTCATAGGCCTTGACGGTGCCATGAATGTGAGCGGTGGTGCCGTCAGAACGGTGGGCAACATGATCTTGTGCGCGCTCACGGAATTGTCCGGCACAGGGCACGCCCAGGCGCAATAATTGGTAACGCAGGCCTTCCGCCAGACCTTGCGACGTACTGGTGAAATAGATTTCCTTGCCGCGACTGACGCCGCCGTCCGTTTCCAGCAATCCACGAATGAGCTGCAGGGTCTGCGCGTTTGGCAGGTGCATGAACCGGGGCGCAATGCGCTTGTTGCCCTCCGTGTCGTACAGATCCGCATAATCGAACGGCAGCGTCGGGGCGCCCGCGCCGACGCTACGCCCGGTGGTGCCGTTTCTGATCACGCCGCGCCCCGCAGCCCAATGGATCTGCGCATAGGTTTCGCCACGACCGGTTTCCCAGCAATGGATGCCACGCTCGCTCAGGTAATCGCGCACGAACTGCAGGTGCGCATCACGACATGGGTGGCCGGACACGCCCCATTGCCTTCCGTCTTTCGATAGATGGCCATCGCCCAGCAGGATGCCGTACAGGCGGCAATCGTCGGTGTCGAGTCCAGGCACCGGCACGATCTCGCTGGGGATGACTTGCGCCACGTAGTCGCCGCGTTGCAACTGCCCGGCCTCGACCCACGCCGGGCGGACCTTGCCGCGCTCCAGCCAGGACAGCGTTCGATCGTTCGCCTGTTCCATCGGCACGCCACGGATCGCCCAGAGCGGATGCCCGGCGGTGACTTTGAGCGGGTGCAGGCTGTGCTTGACGCGGATCTCCACCATGGGATCAGTCTGGTTGTAAGCCAGACGGTCGGTTACTTCCCGGTAAATGCCGTGCTGGCCGAGCACCAGATCGCCGATCTCAATGTCCTTGATGGACTTGACGCCGGCGGCGGTAAATACGCTGGTGTCTGAGGCGAAGCACTGATTCACTGCTACCGCGGTGTCGTTGGCCACCTTCATGAACGGCACCACGCCCTGGGAGCGGCCGTTGGTGCCCTTGATGTGGGCACCCATGGCGCGCACCCGCGTCCAGTCATTGCCCAGCCCGCCGGCGAATTTGGACAGCAACGCATCGTCCCGGATGGCGCTGAAAATGCCGTCCAGATCGTCCGGCACCGTGCTCAGGTAGCAGCTCGAAAGTTGCGGTCGCAGCGTGCCGGAGTTGAACAATGTCGGCGTCGAGCTCATGAAATCGAACGATGACAGCTGTTCGTAGAACTCGATGGCGCGCGCCTCGCGGTCCAGTTCCTTGATGGCGAGTCCCATGGCGACGCGCATGAAAAACGCCTGGGGCAGTTCGAAGCGAATACCGGAATCGGTGTGGATGAAATACCGGTCATACAGCGTCTGCAGGCCGAGATAGGTGAACTGCCGATCGCGTTCCGGCTTCAGCGCCCGGCCCAGACGATCCAGGTCGTACCGGGTCAACTCGTGATCCAACAGCTCCAGCGCCGCGCCGCGTTGCACGTACTTGCGGAAATAAAGCGGATAGCGATCGGACATCTCCGCCTGCGTCGCCGGGGTGTCGGCGCCTTCAACGTAGCTCAGGGCCTCGCGGCGCAGCGCGTCCAGCAGCAGCCGCGCCGCGGCCTGGGAGTAATTCGGCTCCTTCTCCACCAGGGCCCGCGCGCTCATCACCAGCGCCGGATTGACATCGGTCTCCTTGACGCCGTCGAACAGGTTGCGCAAGGCGTCGTCAATGATCTCGTGACCCTGCACGAACTCGAGCCCGGCGCAGGCCTCGTTGACCACGGCCAGCATGCGCGGCATGTCCAGCGGCCGCCGGCTGCCGTCCCTCAGTGTGACGTTGATGACGACGGGGCGGGGGGCCGCGCCGTCCTCCGATTGTTTCTGCCGGGCCTTCTCGGCACGCAGCCGGGCGCGCTGCTCGCGATAGATGACATAAGCCCGGGCCACCTTCTGTTCGCCGCCGCGCATCAACGCCAGTTCCACGTGGTCCTGGATATCTTCGATGTGGACGGTCCCGCCGCCGGGCATGCGGCGCGTCACGGCCCGTACCACCAGGTCGGTCAGATCCGCCACGGACTGATGGATGCGCGTGGACGCCGCCGCCGCGCCCCCCTCCACGTCCAGGAAGGCCTTGGTGATGGCCACCGAAATCTTGGAGGCGTCAAACGCCGTAACCTTGCCGTTGCGGCGGATGACCTTGAATTCGCCGGGCAGGTGGCTGGTCAGGTCGGTCCGGTCGGCGGCAACCTGGTCAACGGGGAATTCGGAGATATGAACACGCGTACTGTCAGAAACAAGCGATGCACCCACGGCAGCAACCTTTTCCACGTTCTTGAACCCCCGAGTCTGGTCGGCGTCTCTGCGCCTGTTGTTCTTGTATCCGCGTGCATACAGGAACTTAGAAACCGCATTAAGTTCTGCACGTAACGCGATCTATAACACCCCAACAAAATGTGGTCAAGTGCCATTAAAACCACAATATGTTGTGTATTCTACCGAGGACAGGCTTTGGAAATCCTGTGAACAATTTGTGGGCAATTTCTGCCGCTGTGACCGACAGATGGCCCACAAATCAGTCAAAATCAAAGGCTTGGAATCGTGCGCGCGAAGCGGATGTTTGGCTAATGTTTCAGATTGGGCTGAAACGGACGGCGAAATGGCCGGAATTGCCCGGAAATTGCCGAAAACTTAGGCCCCGCCGGCTGCGGAAATGCGGGTGTGAATTTTTTCAGTTGAACGACATGGCCCCAAGACTCGCGCCGCCGCAGATAAACCAGGTCTGCCCGGTAATGAATCCGGCCTGTTCATCGGCGAGAAACATCACGGCCCGGGAGATGTCTTCGGGCTGCCCGAGCCGGCGTACCGGCAGGCGCGCGGCCACGGCCGCATTGCGCGGATCGCCTTCCGGAATGACGGATCGGAACTGATCGGTGATGATGGGCCCGGGAGCGATGGCATTGACCGTGATCCCGGCGGGGCCCAGTTCCAGGGCCCAGGTGCGGGTGAGCCCCACCTGCGCCGCCTTGGAGGCGCTGTAGGCGGTGCGGGTTTCCAGTCCGAGAATCGCCCGGGTGGAGACCGTGATGATGCGGCCGAATCCGGCCTCCCGCATGGCCGGGATGAATGCCTGGCCCAGCACCACCAGCGCGCCCACGTGCAGGCGCATCAGGAAATCCAGGTCGTCCTGTTTCACCTCGCCGATGGGCGCACTGCGCAGCACCCCGGCGTTGTGGATCAAGGTCGTGACCTTGTGTTGTGCCGCGACCCCGGCCGCCGCGCGGCGCACCGCGTCCAGATCGGAGAGGTCAATTCGAATGGTTTCGAGCGCCGGGTGTGTTTCCGCGCAGGGGTTCAAGTCCAAACTGATGACGCGATAGTCTGCCTTCAGCAGATCGCGCCGGATCGCGGCGCCTATACCCGCTGTGCCGCCGGTCAGGATGGCTGTTCTGGTGTTTCCCATGCACAATCCTTTTTTATTGCAGGTTTACCCGGCCGGAAAACCGGCCGTCTGAAAGCGACCCATAGAATGCCGGAAATGCCGCGAGACGCCTACATGGATGTAGGCGGTACGGGTGTACGGGGAGGTACCCGGTAGAATCGAGCCGGGAGCGGAGACCGAGACCGACGCAGGGGCCAAAGCCGAGGACAGGATGTCCGGAGCGGCTGGTGCCATAGTTTTTGTCAGATCAGAATCGCACGCAGGCATGTGATTACACTTGTGGGGCCGGGTTTACCCGGCCACAAGTCCGGCCGGCTGGAAGCCGGCCCCACAGAGTGGCCAAACGACAACGAGGAGTGTAAGCCGATGACGCAGTCCCGTTCCGGCGCCGGCCCTGCGGCACCGGCTGCCGCCCCCGTACCGCACAGCCCGGTCGCCGACGCGCACCTGATCCGCTACGCCGGCCCGTTCATCCCCGGCCTCGTGGTGCGGGCCCAGGGTGCGTATATCTACGACGACCAGGGGCGGGAGATCCTGGATTTCACCTCGGGGCAGATGTGCGCCATCCTCGGCCACAACCATCCCGATATCGTTGCGGCGATCACGGAGGCCTGCCGTAACGTCATTCACCTGCACAGCAGCCAGTTGTCGCCGCCGGTGCTGGAACTGGCGCAGCGCATCGCCGCGCAGCTTCCGCCGCAGTTGCAGAAGATGATCTTCCTGAGCACGGGGTCGGAATCCAACGAAGCGGCGCTGCGCATGGCGAAGCTCTACCGCGGCGGCTTCGAGGTCTATGCCTTCTCCGGCTCCTGGCACGGACTCACCGGCGGCGCCAGCGCCAGCACCTATGCCTTCGGCCGGCAGGGCTATGGCCCGACGGTTCCCGGCGTGCAAGCCATACCCACGCCCAACTGCTATCGCTGTCCGATCCGGCACTGCCGCGACAGGTGCGATATGACCTGCCTGGATGCGGGTTTCGACCTGGCGGATCGGCAGGCCGTGGGGGCGCCCGCGGCGTTCATGTTCGAGCCCATCATCAGCGCCGGGGGCATCATTGATCTGCCGCCCGGCTACCTCACGCGCCTCAGGCAGCTTTGCGATCAACGCGGGCTGCTGATAATCGCCGATGAGGCCCAAACGGCATTCGGCCGCATGGGGCTGCTGTTCGGTTACCGGCAGGAGCCGGGATTCGTGCCGGATTTTCTGACCATGTCCAAATCCCTGGGTGGCGGGTTGCCGCTGTCCGCCACGGTGACCAGCGCGGAGATTGAAGAGACCTGCTACAGCCGCGGTTTCATTCATGCCACGTCCCATGTGTCCGATCCGATGCCGGCGGCAGTGGGCGTCGCACTGCTCAAGGTCATCGCCCGGGACGGGTTGGTGGAAAATGCGCGCCGGATGGGGGAGTACCTGAAGGCACAGTTACGGGAGCTTCAGAAAAAGCATGAATGCATCGGCGACGTGCGCGGTCGCGGCCTGCTGCTGGGCGTGGAGATTGTTTCCGACCGCGACCAGCGCACACCGGCGCCAACGCTGGGAACCGCCATTTCCGAGCGCTGTTACGAACTCCGGCTCAGCATGAACATCGTGCGCCTGCCCGCGGTGGGCAGCATCTTCCGCATCGCGCCGCCGTTCACCATCACCCGCACGCAGATTGATTCCGCCATTGCCGTCCTGGATCAGGCCATCGGCGAGTGCGTCGCGAAGCACGGCGCGGAATAACCTCGCGGATGGACGGCAACGTCCGGCGTTTTTTCGAACGCTACCTGTTGCCCGGGTTCGTCTACACCGGCGTCGTCATCGGCGGCGGGTACGCCACCGGCCGGGACCTTGTGCAGTTCTTCCTGCTCCACAACCCCGCCGGCGCCGCCCTCGGGATCGGCGTCGCGGCGGCGTTCTGGGGCGTGCTGCTGGCTGTGTGCTTCGAATTCGCGCGCATCCACCACGCCTATGATTACCGAACCTTCTTCAAGCACCTTCTTGGCCCGGTGTGGTGGTTATTCGAGGTGCCGTTCCTGATCATGCTGGTCATCGGTCTCGCGGTCATGGGCGCCGCGGCCGGGGAGATCGTCGCGGGCCTGACCGGGACGCCGAAACTTGTCGGGACCTCCGGGCTGCTGGTGGCCGTGGGGATCCTGGTCGTCACCGGCACGAGGGTGCTGGAGCGTGTACTCGGCTGGGGTTCGACGCTGCTGTATCTCTTCTACATCGTGTTCCTGTGGCGCTGCTGGCAGCAGTATGGCGCCGAGCTGTTCGTGTTTACGCAATTCACGCCGGTGCCGGCTGCGGCTGTCAGTGGGTTTCAATACGTGGTCATGAACGTTTCCATGATCCCGGGATTGCTGTTCTGCCTGCGTCACTTCGAGAATCGGCGGCAGGCGGTGGCGGCCGGCGTGTTCGCTGGAATACTGGTGGTTACGCCGGCTGTCGCCTTCTTGCTGTGCATGAGCGCGTTCTACCCGGCGATACTGGAGCAGCCGGTGCCCATCTCCTACATCCTGGGGCAACTGGGCGCGGACTGGTTCGGCGTCGTGTTCCAGTTGCTGCTGTTCTTCACGCTGGTGCAGACCGGCGTCGGCATCCTGCACGCGGTGAACGAGCGGGTGGACGGCACGCTGCGCGAGCGGGGCAGGGCGTTGCCGGATGCGGCACGCGCCGGCATTGCCGTGGGTTATGTGGTTGTGTCGATCATTCTTGCCGAGCAGTTCGGCATCATCGAACTCATCGCCAGGGGATTCACCGCCATGGCCTGGGCGTTCATCCTGAGTTTTGCCATGCCGTTGATGACGGTGGGCGTGTACAAGATTGCGCGGTACCGCGTCCCGGCGGCGGTGTGATCCGCAGCCGCGCGCATTGACGCCAAAAATCCAATCGTCGTGCAACCCGCTGAATTGACCGGATAAACGACCGAATTCTCCGCGTCAGTTATTAATATACTGGCAGGGTATTCGTGCTGTTATTGAAAACACCAAACCAAAAATCTAAATACGTGTTCCGAAATGTGCTACACAATTCCAACGGCTGGCTCGATCTCATGTTGGCGGACACGCCGTAAATACGTCCATGTAGGCTCGGGTGCCGCGCCTGCGGCACACGGTCCGCCAACATGAGATCGAACCAGCCGTTTGCGCTGCAATTCGGAACAGCTATATAGGGGTCAGAGTCGCTGAAATTTCCCGAAGCGGCAGTTGAGAGTCAAGCCGGGACCTCCATCATTTACCTATTAATGTCACAAGAAAAATTTGATGGATGTCCGGGATGATGTGGTCGTCTGAAACTATAGAATATGCGGTCAGGATTGAAATCAATTCGTCGTGCATGTGATATATTCTGTATATCACGATAGGGAGTGGCCAATGGCGACACAAGCATCAACAAAGGCATCTCGTTCGAAGTCTCGAACAGAAAAGCCCAAAGCAGTTCTGTTTCGATACCGGGACGCGGACAGCGTTGTCGGCGTATCGCGGGGAACTGCCGGCAAGCTGGCGCGGAAACTGGGGTTGAACGAGACGCAGTTGTTGCACTACGCGATGGTGCAATTGGCCAGGAGTGAGCTGCCCCAGTACGAACCTGATGACGGACCGCTCAGCAAGGGCGACATGGATGCCATTCGCAAACTCGAGCCACAGGGGCGCATGCGTATCAGGCAAAGTCTCTTCTGATGCCGTTTCCGGCCCCGGTGCCGGGCGCCATTGTCTGGTGCCGTTTCCCGGAGCGGGAACTGCGAACCCGGGGAATCAAGCCTCGCCCCGGACTGGTCCTCGCAGTTGGCGACTCGAAGGAAGGCGTGGTGATGGTAAAAATCGCCTACGGCACCAGCCGAAAGGTTGCTGATCTGCATCGCGGGGAATTCGCCATCACGCCCGCTGACGGCGAAGCATTTCGGGTCTCCGGGTTGTCGCTGGCGACTAAATTCAATCTGACTGACGCAACGGAGCTTCCCTACACGGAGAAATGGTTTTCCGTCGCGCGCAATGCGCGCCATGGTCAGGCGCCTGTGCTCGGATTCCTGCACGCAAGCCTGTACAAGCGTGCGGCGGCGGCATTGGCAGCAAGTTCCTGACTGCTAGAAATCCACTTCAATGCTGAGCTTCAGCGTGGCGTCGGGAGTATTCCCGTTGAGCCCGGCGAGGAAGCCCAGGCCGATTGTCATGCGCGTTCCCTCCGGGTCGCTTTCGGTATCCTCCAATGACTGGGTTATCGGAGGGTGTGCACCGGTACCGACGCGACGGCCGACGTCGGTACTGTAGTAAAGGACGGGGCCGAGGCGATGCTGATCGGAATCCCCGAAGCGAAGCGACCCGGCGGACCGGTGTCCGGTTCCGCCAACCCGCTCCACGGTGCCGTAGGCCTCCAGTGTGAGCGTCCAGCCAGGGGAGAACGAATTGGCGATCTGCGCCGCATAGGCAAGATCCCACTTGTTATCGCGCTGCCCACCTTCATTCGGCCGGCCGTCGAAGTTGTGCACGGCCATGGGGATCAGCGAAGCCGACCAGGCGTCGAGGGCAAGTTCGATAATCGGCCCTAAAATAACTGAGTCCGGTTCTTCGCGATCGATCGGGCGCTCCACCTCCGCGACAAATCCCAGGCCGACACCATCGCCCTGGCGCGGAAGCAGCACGGCGATCACCTCGGCACCCAGCTCGGCAAGTTTCAATTTTTCGAACGCATCGGCATCGGCGATGGCGGCCGGCTCGCCGGCACGTTCCTTCTCGAACTCGATGCCGATCCGTATTTTCAAAAATCTCGTGAAGCCCTTTTCAATCTCGAAGGCGTGGCGCTGGCGGCTGATCGCGTTCTCGTCGAAGAGCGGTTCGGAAGGATTGCTGGCATCAATCCGGCGCTCGGGCTGACCCCAGGAACAGGCGTTCTGGCTCTGGAACTGCACGTGGTCCGGGTCCGATTCGAGATCCTTGAGCTCGAACTGTCCGATCACCGGTTCGGCAAACGCGGGCCGGGTGCCCAGGCCTTGCGCCAGCGCCGCCCAAAGCACAGCCGCAAGTACCGCCCCGAGCCGGATACCGGCGCGGCGCAACGCCGCCGGGCTGCCACGCGCGTGCGGCGCGATATCATCGCTGGGCATTGAAGCACTCCCCGTGCAATGCCGCCGCGCGAAGCGTGCGCGCGGTTCCCGGTCGCAGGAAATTTTACCGTTGCGGCCGGGAGTATATCCCGGCGGGCTATACCCGGTAGGCGCTGTCCGGGCGGGCGTCCGTCGCGGTATTGGGCGGATAAGATCGCCACTTGTCGGCGTAGTACCTCTGTCGCATGTCACCGTCGGACCGGCGATTGAAGGTGAGATAAATGTTGCGTCGCGGACGATCGCTGGTATTCGCCGGCGATCCGTGCGGTACGTAACAGTCGAAGAAAACCACATCCCCGGGCTCACCCTCGAGCAGCAGATATTCATCCTCGGGCTGATACGGCGGGTCGGCCTCGGACAGCGGCTGCCACTCCGGCCCCATCAGGTGGTGCTGATAGTTACCGGATTTCATGATGCTCAACGCCGCATTTTCGCGGGTGTTTGGATCCACCATGATTGCCATGGTGATGAAAAATTTTCCATAGGCGTTCCAGCCCGCAGCCTGGTCCTGGTGCAGCTTGTCCGGGCGGCACCCCGGAAGTTTGTAATTGACCTTCTCCTTGAACAGCAGCGGCGGCTCATCCAGGAGCTCGGTGAGGCATTGCAGCGTCCTGGCGTTGAGCAGCAGCTTTTCAATCTCCGCATTGTGTTCTCCAAGGAGAAATTCCGCCCGCACCAGCAGGTTTGCCCCGGTTACCGGGCTGCGCTCGTAGTACTTTGTCTCGCGCCCCGGTGCCGGCGGCGCCTGCCGCAATCGTTCGAGCCAGTCGGCCAGGCGCCCAACCTCCGCCGGCCCGAAGAATCCCCTGAGCAAGACAAACCCCTTGTGCCTGAAAAAAGCAATTTGTTCCGTGGTGAGCATGATGCAAGGCCTCCGGGCCGGATGCGCCGGGCCGGTGTGCGACGCCACCGGGACCGGGTTCGGTTTGTGGTGTGTTATCGCGCGCAACATAAATGCCCTGCCTGACGCCGGAATTGATTTGGATCATGGTGCTGCACGTTACCGGAGCCCTCGCAACCCCGTCGAAATGGCGTGGTACCCGGATACCGGTATTCAGTCCGCCGGCAGACTGGCAGGCGGGAAATACTCGCCGACCAGCGTCCGCTTCCACCAATCCCCGGTTTCAGCGCGTTGTTCCGGCGTCGTGAATTCGTAGCGGTAGAAGCGGGCGCGGACCCAGCGCGGCGGCGCGTCTAAAAAAGGATTCTCCGCCAGCAATGCGGTAACGGCGGGGCTATTCTGCAACAGCCGAAACAGGAAGTTGCGAAACCACGGCTCGCGATCAGGATTGCTGAGCGCCGCAAACCACATCTGCCAGTCCACGCGCGGTTGATGGGGAATGATCCAGCCGCCGATCCCGTTCAGCGGGCCGGGTTTGTGCGGGAACCGGTACACACGCCAGTCGCTGCCGTCGTTACTCCCCTCGATCTCGATTTCATGGCGCACGGTGGTCATCACGGCGAACGGGCCATAGTTGTTGATGCAACGGCAGGGGGCTGCGGCCCGCGTGATCGGTGACAGCGGACCGGACTGGCCGCGGGAGATCGTGCTCAACAACAGTTCAGAGCTGCTGAACAGCACAATGGCGGCGAACAGCCAGGTCAGCGCGCCCGCAATACGGCCCGGGGCCTCAACCCGTGCGGCCTGCAACCGCAAGGCGATGCGGCGCGGCAGCAGGCAGCGCAGCGCCGCGTCATCGAACAGGAACAGGCAGATGCACAGGGTCAGCAGGTTGAAGAAGTTGTAATTCCCGGTCAGCAGGATGGCGAATTGCAGCAGAATGAAGCACCAGGCGGCGAACATTCTCGGACGGCGCGGCGCGAAGATCAGAAACGGCAGCAGGAGTTCGATGATCAGGGTCGCGCCGGTCAGCCCCATCAGCGCGGATTCCGGGAGCTGATGCGCATACCAGCCGGCAACGTTCGGCAGCGGCTGCGTCTCGAAGTGGTAGTTCAGCGCCGTCAGGCTGTCCCAGGTCCGATCGCCGCTGATGATCTTGACCATGCCGCCGAGGAACATGAACCGGAACACCAGCCAGCGATACAGCCAGACGATGATTGTCGATCCGCCGCGCAGGAATATCGCCAGCGCGCCCGCCTCCAGCAACAACATGTCCCACTGAAAGGCCATGAACACCTGGCCCGCGATCACGAGAGACAGGTAGAGCAGGAACAGCGCGACCAGCGCCGGCGTCGCAAATACGTTGCAGACCACGAGCAGGGCCAGCAGCACTCCCGCAACGCAGGTGCCCACCAGGGTCATGTCGCCGGCGTCGAACCAGAACACCATCGGCGCAAGGCTCCAGGCCCGCGTTCCGAAGTGCTCGCGCAGCGCGGTCAGGAAATTCGTGACCGGAAGGATCCCATCGCTGCCGATGAGCCCGGTGATCTGCGTGCCGAAGGAGACAAAAGCGCCGAGGTAGATGAGCCCGAGCAGGCGCAGAAACATCCAGCTCGTGGCAGTCCACACCGGCGGCTGGAAATTGCGGCCCCAGAAAAAATGGGTCAGGAAAGCCAGCAAACCGCGATGGTCCGCAAAGAAAGAGTAGCCCGCCTCGCTCAGGGGACGGAAACCCGGCAGCCACCGGTAAAGGATCGCGAGCAAACCCTGCGGAAACCGGCCGCGATAGATTTGAAACGTCGCGTCCGCGCCGGTGGCGATCCGGCTGTCGGGGAAAAACAGGTGCACGGCCCGGGCGAATTTTCCAGGCGCGATGTCCGGGTACTGGCCGGCGGCCTGCTGGTAAGGACAATAGTCAATGGCCGCGCCGGTCAGCGCCCGCCAGTAATTCACCCATTCAACGCAAATGCCGCAATCGCCGTCGTAGACGAACAGGGGGCGGGCAGGGACGGGGTCAGCCATTCACGATCATCATAACTGAGTATGAGATGGGTCCATTCCTTGTGGGAGCCTCTTAAGTTTTTCAGAGGCTCACTAAGCCAAACGCCAATGTGGTTGCGTATAGTGTCGGCAAATGAACGGCAGCGAAGGCACCGATCGAATCCGGCAAATCCACCGGAAGAGCTGGCGATTGATTGATTCCCGCCGCTTCGCCGAGGCCCTGCCTCTGGTGCGCGCGGGGCTTAAGGATTCTGCCGATGACCCGGTTCTCCTGGCCATGCTGGGCATGTGCCTGTGGGAAACCGGAAAGGTCGAGTCCGCCGGGAAGCGCCTGCGCCGGGCATGTCGCCTTGCAACTGACGATGCGCGCCTGCAATCCGTCATTGGTATTTTTTTCTACCGCAAGCGGCGGTTTGCCGCGGCGGCACGATGCTTCCGCCGCGCCTGCGAACTGGTGCCGGGAAATCACGAACATTGGTACCGGCGGGGATCGGCCCTTGCGTTCCTCGGCGAATGGAAGGCGTCGGCGCAGGCCCTGCAGACGGCGCTGTCTTTGAACCCCAATCACGCGGACGCCCACTTTGAACTGGGAAAATGTCGGCTTGCCGCCGACGATCTGCCGGGGGCGATCATGTTGCTGGATCGCGCCGCCGGACTGGAGCCGGGCAATTTGCGGGTTCGGATCACCGCGGCCGCCGTCAGGGAAGAACTCGACGCACGGGAATCGGGGCGGCCCGGGGGTCGCCGAATCGTCCTGCATACCAACAATGATCTGCATCTGTCCATTCTCGGGCCGGTCCTTGCAGCGCTTGCGCCCCGGCATTACGTGCGCATCACCGGTGACCCGAATCTGACGGCAATGTTCAACCCGGAGCTTGTCATCGTCGCCGATGCGCAGGCCGGGCGCCTGCGTCCCCTGACGCCCGGCGCCCGGTACATCTATGTCCGGCATGGGTTGATTACCAAGAATCACGCGTTCAAGGCTGCCGGCCTTTGCGATTACCTCGCCGGGGTCTCGAGCCCTGCGATCCGCGACCTTGCGATCAAGCACGGAGGATTCTCACCGGAACGGGTCTGGGTAACCGGCCATGTGCAGATGGATCCGTTGTTCCGCGGGATCCCTCTGCCCCGGCCGGTTGAATTGCCGCAGGGGCGGCGGACCGTGCTGTTTGCCCCGACCTATAATCCCAGACTTTCCGCTGCGCCGATGCTGGGAAAGCGCGCCGCGGAACTCCTGCGGGGCGGAAGGCGTGACCTCAACATTGTCATCAAGCCCCATCCGATAACCTGGAAAGTTGCCCCGGACTGGTTGCGGATCTGGCGCCGGCAGGCGCGCGACAGCGATGACGTTTATCTTGTCGAGGACCCCTCGGCCGACGCCATGTCCCTGCTCCAGGCCGCCGACGTGCTCGTCTCCGACGCGTGCAGCATGGCCTTTGCCTACCTGGTCATGGACCGGCCCATTATCCTGTTGACCAATCCCGACCACCGGGAGGATCCGAACTATGACCCGGTCGGGATTGAGTGGCTGTGGCGGGACCTGGGCGAGGAGTTGTTCGACGCGGAAGAGCTTCCCGCCGCGGTGGCCCGGGCACTGGACCACCCGGAGCGGCATGCGGACCGGCGGGCCAGATACCGCGAACTGTTGTACGGTGATCTGACCGACGGACGGGCGGCGGAGCGCATTGCCGCGCACATAGATGCGCTGAGTTTTGACGAGAGGCGGGGGACGTGATTGAGATCCGCGGGAGTTGTTCCATCGCCGCGGCCGATGGCGGCGAGGATTGGAATGGAGACCGGCTGCGGTCGGAAATTTCCCGTCGCGCGGCCGTGCTGCGCGAAAACAGCATCGAGCGGGGGGATCGCATACTGCTGCACCGGGGCAGCGAGCCTGCGTTCTTTGCCGATCTGCTGGCGGCGTGGCGGTTGGGCGCCTGTGTGGCCTGCACCAATCCGGGACTGAGCCGGGAGGAACTGGCGAACGTCGTCGAGTTCATCTCGGCTTCCGTGATCGTCGCGCGCAAGGGAACGGTGGACGGAATCCACGGTGCGCGGGAAGTGTACCCGGATGAACATTCTCCTGCCGGCGGGTTGCCGGTTGACCCCGGCGGCGCGAGTCTGGACGACCCGGCGCTGATCCTGTTCACTTCCGGGACGACGGGCACGCCCAAAGGCGTCGTGCACAGTTTCCGCTCCCTGCTGGCGCGCGTTGCGCTCAATCGGGCATATATCGGCGACGACGCGCTGGCGGAGACCCTGTGTGTATTGCCAACCCATTTCGGTCATGGCCTGATCGGTAACTGCCTGACTCCGCTTCTATCCGGTCAGCGCCTGGTCCTCGCCCCTGGCACCGACATCGGGCGCGCCGCAGCCCTCGGCGGGCTGATTGACCGGTACGGTATTACGTTCATGAGTTCCGTGCCGGCGTTCTGGCGCGTGGTTCTGAAGGTTGCCGCGCCGCCGAAGGCGGGAACGCTGCGCCGCGTGCATGTGGGTTCAGCCCCCCTTTCCGCGGAGTTGTGGAAGCGGATCATTGAATGGGCGGGAACGAAGGACGTGGTCAACATGTATGGCATCACGGAGACCGCCAACTGGCTCGCCGGATCCTCGGCCCTGGAGTTCACGCCGGAGGACGGCCTGGTCGGACGCATGTGGGGCGGCGCCATCGGCGTGCTGGGTGACAACGGACAGGTCCGGTCCGAAGGCGAGGGCGAACTGCTGGTGCAGAGCCCTTCCCTGATGCAGGGCTATTACATGCTGCCCGATCTGACCGAAACCGTGTTGCGTAACGGCTGGTTCCATACCGGGGACGTTGGCCGCGTTGATGCGTCCGGCGTGGCGCGGTTGACGGGCCGGCGCAAGCATGAGATCAACCGGGCGGGGATCAAGATCCACCCCGAGGACATTGACCTGCTCCTGGAACGGCATCCGGGCGTGCTGGAATCCTGCGCGTTCGGCATTCCCGACGAGATCAGCGGCGAGATTGTCGGCGTGGCAGTGCGGCTGGATGCCGCTTGCAGCGATACGGTGGAGAGCCTGCGCGGCTGGTGCAGGGAGCGCGTCCGGCGCGAGGCGGTGCCGGAACGCTGGTTTCTGGTGAACGAAATCCCCCGGACGGATCGGGGAAAGATCAACCGAGAAGCGGTCATGCGCCGCTGCCTGGAGGGGGCCGCGTGAACTGGCGGCCGGGACAACCCGTGTGCCTCGGGACGGAACGCTTCGAACTGCGCAGCCTGGGCGAAGGCGACGCCACGGAACGCTACCTGGGCTGGTTGCGTGACGCGGAGGTGATGCGTTATGTAAACGCGCGGCGCGATGAAACCACCCTTGAGGAATTACGGTCCTTTATCCGGCGGCACGACAACCGCGACAATTTTCTGTTGGGGATCTTCACGAAATCCGGCGGCCTGCATATCGGCAACCTGTCCGCCGAATGCCATCCGATCCATCGCACCGCGAAGCTGGGAGTACTGATCGGTGATCGCGCCTTCTGGGGGAAACGCGCGGTGCTGGAAGTGCGCACTATCTTCCTGGATTTCCTGTTCGGGCCGGCGGCGATGGTGAAGGTGTGGGGGCCCTGCTACGCGCACAACGTGCCTGCGCTGTTCAATTACCGGATGCTCGGATTCACCGTGGAGGGCGTGCAGCGATCCCACGTCGTATGCGACGGGGAACGCATGGACGTCGTGAATTTCGCCATGTTCCGCGAGGACTGGCAGGCGCTCAGGGCGGCAAGCGGAAAATGAGCGGGGCAGCCGGACCGGCCCGCGCGCTGCTTGGAAAGGCATTGGGCCTTTCGCCCGCCGCCATCGCGGATGACGCCACTGTTCACGATCTGGAACAGTGGGACAGCCTCGGGCACATGCGGCTGGTCGCGGCCATCGAAGCGGAAACCGGAACGATTCTTTCGGCGGAACAGATCCTCGCGCTGTCCTCGCTGCCGGACGTGGTGCGAATTCTTACAAGGAGCGGCAAATAGAACACTTCGAGTGATGAGTCCCGGGAGAGGAGAGTTTGGAATTTCGCAAGTTGTTTCCGGGAGTTTACGCCGGCAGCGCTCCGGGGAGATCCGCTACCGCAGATGTTCCTCGGTATGCAGCGACAGCTCGATCAGTCGCTCCAGTATCTGCGGGGCGGGCAGTCCGGGGAAATTCCTCAGCACCATTTCTTTCGCGAACAGCCGGGCAATATAGCGCAGCTTCAGCATCCGGTTGCGCGAGGCGAAAATGAAGTCGCGATGCCCGTTGTTGACGGCGATAAGATTTTTCTCCGCGTCATAACGTGAACGCCAGGTCTGGCCCGGCACGTGTTCAAAGGTGTAACCGGGCAGCCCCTGGCGCGTTGCCGCGCGTTCGCCGGTCTCCGGGATCAGCGAGTCAGTGACGGTGATCAGGGCCTCGGCGTCACAGACAACATCGCCTTGCGTGGCGCTGACGCCGATGCGCACCAGCCCCGGCTCCTCGGGCGCATGGTAATGCGCGAATTCTCCGGCGCTTTCGTCAATCCTCCCGCCGCCCTCGACAATTCGCCAGGAGTAGACGACGTTTTCGGTTACCGCGTGCCGCGAACGATCCCGGGCGACGGCGCGAAAGTCGCGCGTGGTGTTCACGGCCAGTGTGCAGGCCCCGGGGGCGATGCGGACGCTGAATAACGGTCCGGCGAACTCGAAGAACTGCCTTTGGGGCGAATCGTTCTCCGTTTCCCGTTCCGCGCCCGTGACCGGGTCGGCGACTTCATCGGCCGTGCCTGTTTCCGGGCGGCCGCGTGCCGAAGGTCGCTGCGAGTGCAAGTCGAACCAGTCGTATTCTTCCGGGGGCAGCGCCAGCATGGCCTCGCGAAAGGCCCGCTGAATGGAACGCAAAGTCCCGGTGCTGATGCGCTCCTCCTCGGCGCGTTTTTGTTCTTCGATGATCCGGATGAGTTCTGATTCCAGTGGTTTCAGGATTTCGACAAAGGATTCCAGCGCAGCGTCCTGGATGACGCCGGTGCGCGTGGCCGGGGTCAACTGGAGAAACGACACATCCACGATGCCCTGCAGAAAACCCTCCGTCCACGGCGGGCGCTGAAAGGAATCAAGTTCGGTGAGCGATTTCAGGATGCGCGTGCCGGAACGGTACAGCCCGACGGCGTTCTCCGCGCCGGCGTCCCCGATATACAACTCCACGTATACATCGCCATGTGGGGATACGGCCACGGGCAGGTTGTGCAGCAACTGGCCGGTGAACTGGCGTGGTTCGACCAGGTATTCCTTGCGCGCGGCACGGTCGATCACCTTCACGGTAACACCGGACTGGCGGATCCGCTCGCGCAACTCGGAGGCGAGGTACCACTGAATTTTTTCGCCGCTAAGCCTGCGCACGCCGGGCAGCAGCGGGCGGATCTTGAGGCGCGTCCCGATCTCGGGCACCAGCGTATGACGGCGGGTGACCCGGTATTCCGGCCGGCCCTTGCGCATGTGCATTTCGTAGGTGCTGCCATCGGCGCCGGCGCAGCGCATCGCGAGTTCCTCGCCCACGGTCCAGAAACTCAACAGTCCGATCCCGAACTCGCCCTGAATGCCGCGCGCACCGTCCAGCTTCAGGCGGCGTTTTACGGAATCGCAGACGTGGGTTGCGACGTAACGAAAATCCGGGTTGCCATCGCCGTCTCTGGGCACGCCCGCGCCGTCGTCGGTTACCATCAGATAGGATTCACCGCTTTCCCGCCCGCGGGTGATGGTGATATTCCGGGCGCGGGCGTCAATGCTGTTCTCCACGAATTCCGCGATCGCCTTGAGGGGATTTTCCTGGGATAGGGCGATGATGGTGATCGCGTTCCAGTCATCGCCGATCTTGAGTCGGCCGGACGCGGCTTTGTCTTCGGTTCGGTTCCTGGCCATATAACGGGACGGTGTGCCGGATATTCGGGATGGTAGCGGAGATTTGCCCGAGGCGAGAGATAAAAGCCCGAGCATGGGCTTTTGCGTCTACCCGCCAATCAATGCCTGGATGTCCCCCGGTGAATGAATGGGGTTGAATTGCATACACATTGTTCATTGTGTAATATGTATGACACAATGCATCGCGCCCAGATACTGCTTGATGATTGGCAATATGCCGCGCTCAAGGCGCGCGCGCAGCGCGAAGGACGCAGCATGTCTGAAATGCTGCGCGAACTCCTGGCGACGCAGCTTGGGCGGCCGGACGCGGCCGGCAGCGGACTTTCGGCCATCGAAGGAATAGGTGAAGATCGCGCAGCCTGTGGACGGGATCACGACCGTTTTCTCTATGGCAAGGTGTCCCGGCGCCGATGAAGCGGCTGTTCGTGGACACGAGCGCCTGGTTTGCGTACGCCAATCGCGCTGATCGTGAACACCGAAAAATCAAGGATATCCTTGCTTCGTTCGACGGGCGTCTGGTGACTTCCAATTTTGTCGTGGATGAGACCGTTACGCTGTTCATGTACCGGCTTGGTCACCGGGCCGCTGTTTCATTCGGCGAAGCGTTGTTCAGAAGCCGCACGGTCGATCTGGTCCGATTGACTCCGGAAGACGAGCAGGCAGCGTGGCTGGTGTTTGCCGGGCGCCAGGACAAGAAGTACAGCTTTACGGACTGCACATCGTTTGCGCTGATGCGGCGACTCGGCCTTACAACGGCGCTCGCGCTGGATGACGATTTTGCGCAGGAGGGGTTTGAAGTTCTTCCGGCAAAATAAGCAACCCGCCGGCGGTCAGGTTATTGTCGTTCGCGCGAAGATTCGGGACATCCAACGAATTGCACTGGCGCCACGCGTGATCGCGTGGCCGCGGATCCAGCGTGAACCGTCAGCGCTTGTCGCCGTACTTGAACGAGACCTTGACCCTGGCGCGATAGGCCTTGATCTTGCCGTTCTCGATCTGCATGTCGAGCTCCGACACTTCCGCGATGCGCAGGTCGCGCAGCGACTTTGCGGCCTTGTTTATCGCTGCGGCTGCGGCCTTTTCCCACGATTCCTTGCTGGTGCCTATGAGTTCGATGACTTTGTATACGCTGTCCGCCATGACTGCCTCCTGACTGGTTGTTTAGCCGTGTTCCTGCCACGGCGCGCGCCGCGGCCGCAACTGCAAAGTTGCCCTGACGCACCCTGCCGCACGTTGCTTATATGCCGCTGCTGACGGCGTTGCAAGCGCCTTCCCTGAGGCCGGTGCGATTCTCTCCATCCGGAACACCTGAACTGTCTTTAAATCGCCAACCCGCCACGGCAACCGGCTTTATTCGGGTTGCCAATGAGTGCGCGTCCGGGTTTCGTAGATTGCGCTATTATCAACGATGGTCGCAGGCACATCCGGCTGAATTGGCGGGGATTGCTCCGCGCACCAGGCAAGGTGAACGATGTGCGGTATAAGTGGTTATCTGGCTCTCGAATCCGGTGCTCTGCCTGATGTATTGAGTGTGCGGCGCATGAATCGCGCGCTCGCGCATCGCGGGCCGGACGCGGACGGCACGTGGAATCACGGCCCCTGCGCGCTTGGCCACAGGCGGCTCTCGATCATTGATTTGAGACCGGAAGCGAATCAGCCGTTCCTGAACGAAGATAACACTCTGGTACTGGTGGCGAACGGCGAAATCTATAACTTCAACGATCTGCGCGCGGAGCTCGTGCAGAAAGGCCACCGCTTCCGTTCGGACAGCGACAACGAAGTAATCCTGCACCTCTACGAGGAACTCGGCCCGGCCTGTGTGGCGCGGCTTCGCGGCATGTTTGCGTTTGCGGTTTACGACTGCAAACGGCAACAGTTGCTGCTTGCGCGTGATCGTGCCGGCAAGAAGCCGCTATTTTATCGGCGGCTGCGCGCGGGTTTTGCCTTCGCTTCGGAAGTGCAGGCGTTGATCTCCGCCTTTCCCCGGGAACCCCCGGTCGTGGACTATGCGGCCCTCGACGAGTTTCTGACGCTGCAGTACGTGCCTTCGCCGCGGAGCGCGTACAAGAACATCTGGAAGCTGCCGGCGGCCCACTATGCGCTGCTTACGCCCGGCAGGGAACCGCAAATCGTTCGCTATTGGGAGAAACCGCGCGGCGAGACCATGACCGGCTCCGAGCCGGAGCTTGCGCTGGAACTCCAGCGGCTGTTGCGCGAGGCAGTGCGACGGCGCCTGACGTCCGACGTGCCGCTCGGGGCATTTTTGTCAGGGGGTATGGACAGCTCCAGCGTGGTGGCGCTGATGGCGGCTACGAGCAACCGGCCAATAAAGACATTCTCGATCGGGTTTTCGGATGCGGACAACAGCGACCTTGTTCATGCACGCCTCGTCGCCCGGCGCTATGCGACTGAACATCACGAAATGATGGTGAGCCCCTCCATGGCGGACGTGGTGCCCGAGATCGTGCGGCACCACGGCGAGCCCTTCGCCGACAGCTCGGCAGTGGCGACCTGGTACCTGTCGAAAATGACCCGCGCGCATGTGACGGTGGCGCTTTCTGGCGATGGCGGGGACGAAAACTTCGCGGGCTACAAGCGTTATTGGCTGGCGCGGCTGGGGCACGCCTATGATCGCATACCCGCCCCTTTGCGCGCGCCGTACCAACATGCCCTGCGCGCTGTCGGCCGCCTGTTTGCCCCGCGCCTGGGGAACTTCGCCAGGGCGCTGTCGCAGGGTGAAGCGCGGCGTTACCTGATTTTGGCCGGCCAATTTTCCGATGCCGACAAACGCGGGCTCTACCTGGAGCCGTTGCGAGAATTTCACTCGGCTGCGACCCTGGAACGATTTGAGCGGGTGCTTTCGGAGGGCAGTGCAACGTCTGCGATGGGGAGGCTCGCTGATCTCGACTGGCAGACCTACCTGGTGGACGACATCAATGTGAAAGTTGACATCACGGCAATGGCGCATTCCCTGGAAGTGCGCTGTCCGTTTCTCGACACGGACGTTGTCGAGTTCGCTGCGCGCCTGCCGTCACGATTCCTGATGCGCTGGCGCGGCAAGTATCTGCTGCGACGCGCTATGAGGGCTTTGGTGCCGGCGCGCATCATCTACCGCAGGAAGCGCGGGTTTGGGCTGCCGCTCAAGCGCTGGATGCGCCGGGATTTGCGGCAAATGATTGAAGACGTGTTGCTTGACAAGACCGCGCGCGAACGCGAACTCTTTCGCCCGAGCTACATCGAGGGTCTGGTGCGATCGCTGAATACTCCGTCACCGGAGGTGGATCGACTCTGGACTTTACTCGTACTCGAGCTGTGGTTTCGTGAATTCATCGATCACGGGAGCGCACAGGCCGCGAGCGAACTGCGGACAGCCGGCTGAAGCCGGATTTCGCGCGCAGGCGCAGGGTAAGGCGCGCCAGGGGTGTCCCTGCCGACGCACGGGTTTCTTGAGCACCGGTGGTCGTCGTTCCCGCCGGCCGGGAAGAGAACCTCCCGATCGGCGTGCAGATCGCCGCGCAACCCAGGCAGGAGCATGTGGCCCTGGCCGCACCGGAGAAATCGCGGATCATTCCGGTTCTTTCACTTGACTCGTGCGACGCCCTCCCCAGAAGAAGCCCAGTACGACGAATACGACGATCACCGCAACGACCGCGATTCCGCCATAGGGACTCACGGCTTCCACGCGCTCGTGCAGTTCCTTGAGCAGGATGGCCCAGGCCACGCACGCCATGTACGTACCGCCAAGGACGACCGCCATGTTGACCCAGGGACGCAGTCCCAGCAGGAAGCCGATCACCGAGCCGACGACGGGGCCGGTGCCCCAGAATGGAAACAGCACGATGAGAAATATTCCGGGGATGCCCCAGCGGTGGATCACGCGGCGCCGGGATTCCGCAGCACGATAGACTCGCTCCATGAATTCGCGCAGGGTCGCGGAAACCAGCAGCCGGCGCAGGGTAAATACGAACAGCGGGTAGACGAGCATCACAATAATGGTTTCGATAATGATGTTGGCGGAAAATACGAGGCCGTGGCCGTAGCCCAGCGAATAACCGTAGGACATCCCGGCCGCGCGACCGAACAGCACGTGTGCCGCGGTCATTCCGACCAGTGCCTGAAACGTCCCGGTGGCATGAAACCAGCTGATCGCAATCCCGGCACCGTACAGGAACCCGATCCCCACGGCGGTCAGGAGGATGTGCCCTTCCGGCGTCGCAAACTTGCCGGAGCTCAGCTTCTGGGTAAGTCCTGTCAGAAACCCCTAGCCCGCGATATAGGATTCGAGTTGTTTGATCACGAATTCCTTTTCGGCCAGGATCGACTTGACCAGATCACCGATCGAAACAATGCCGATGATTCGTCCCGCGTCGCGGATCGGCAGATGTCGGATGCGCTTCTCCGTCATCAGCGCCATGGCAACGTCAATGCTGTGGTCCGGCCCCACGCAGTATACCTGCGCCGTCATGATGTCGCGCACCGGCGTGTCCTTCGAGGAACGTCCCTGCAGTATGACCTTGCGCGCGTAATCGCGCTCGGAAACGATGCCGGCGAGTTTGTCCCCGTCAATCACGGGCAAGGCGCCGACGCCCTTCTCGGCCATCAGCCTGATGGCGTCGAAGACCACGTCGTCCGGGCCGATGGACCAGACGTCATTCCCCTTGGACTCCAAGACCGTCTTCATCGTCGCCATGGTGGGCCTCCCGTTGGATGAAATGTCCCAAAGTTCAATAATAGTCGCTGCGGCGACCACTGTATCGATCCGGCGGCACAACGTGTATGGCTCCCGGCGGGGGGAGCGCCCACGCCACTGGCGCAGGCGTGGACGTATCTCCTGTGGTCGGTCGCTGGATAGTGTCGCGCGCGGCTCAAACGAGCCGTAGAGCGTGATGAATGTCTGAAGGGCTGGGACGTCGGGTACGGGCTCAAGCCCGCCAGGGATCGCCGTCACGGCGAACAGGTTTCCGGAGTGTGGGTCTGCCGCGCTGTAATTTGCCGATGCCATAACCCTGTACCTGTGCGGCGCTGGTGACGATGACGAATTTCAGGTACCAGCCGCCGATCAGGGCCAGTATGGCCGCGAGTTCCAGCAGCGCCGCGCGCCAGAACAGCGCCGCCACCAGCCCGATCACGACCGGCAGGGCATTGCCGACGAGCAAGAACGGCACGCGCAATGACGCGATGCGATTCAATGTTGCGGCCGACGCCTGCGCCCGTTCCAGCGCGGCGCGATAATGAAAAAAGGCCCAACTGCGCAATACCAGCGCAATGACAAGCGCATTCAGAAGGCTGGCAGTCGGCCCGCCGAAATAACCAAACAACAACATCAGCAGCGCGACACCTTCCGCGAGCCCGGTGCTGACGATCAGCGGCACGACGGCGGGCTCGCGCCACGCCGGTATGCCCCGGGACCCATGCAGAATGCGTCCCTGGCAGAACAGGAACAACGCGCCCAGCGCGCCGGCGACCATAAACAGCGCGCCATTGCCGATCCATATTGCGGCAAGCGTCAGCGGGAACAGGACCGTGGCCACGGCAGCCTCGCGGCTCATCCAGGAAGTTTGCGGGTGGAAAAACACGTTCAGTGCCCGCCACGGCCGTCCAATCTCCAGCCAGACCAGCAGCAGTCCCAGTCCAACCAGCGCCAGCGCCGTAAGCCCGACGGGCAGGGAAGGAGACCGCCCCATTTCGGCCAGTGCTATCACGGCGAGCAGCGCGCCCCCCGCGCCCCCGAAGACAAAGTTGCCGGCCGCGCGCCAGTCCCAGTTGGTCTGCAGGTAGGAACCGAAGCGGATCATGGCGCCTTGTTCCACAGGTAAAAGAAGCCGGGCTCCGTGCCCAGCTCCGCGTGCATCTGGAACCAGGTGTTCTCGGCCAGCAGCTCCGACACGTTACTGTGTTCGTCCTCGATATCGCCGAAATGCAGCGCATTGGCGATGCAGGAATTGACGCAGGCCGGCGTCGCATCTGGGTCCACGCCGGGTTTCAGGCCCTGTTCCAGCCCGGCATCCACGCGGTCGGAACAAAACGTGCACTTCTGCGCGACGCCGATGCGGCGCTCGTCGAAGCACTCCGCCTCGTTCTTCATCGGCTGATCGCCGTAGGCGAAGGAGGGTTTATCCACCTTGTAGCGCGCCTGGTACGGGCAGGCCACAGCGCAGTAGGCGCAGCCGATGCAGAGATCATAATCAATGGTGACGATGCCGTCGGCGCGCTGGCCGGTGGCCGTGCTCGGGCAGACGTGCATGCACGGCGGATCCGAGCAATGCTGGCATCCCACCGGCATGAAGAACCGGCTCACCTCCGGGTAATCGCCCACTTCCACGTCCAGCACCTTGCGCCATTGCACGCCGGGCGGCGTCGCGTTGGTGAGCTTGCAGGCGGCCGTGCAGGTCTGGCAACCGACGCAGCGGTTCAGATCGGCGATCATCACGTAGCGCGTCATGCTGCCTCCGCGATGCGCCGCACGCTGACCTTGGTGGCTTCTATGCTGGAGCCGGACGCGTCGAGGAAATCCGGATGCATGGGTACGAGATCACTGAGACCCGGCACATCGAGGTCCTTGGCGAACGGCGTCTTCCAGTGGCCAAACTGCGCCACCATGACGATCACGTCCGGCCGTACACCGCCGCGCAACCGGGCGCGGCCGCGGGTCCTGCCCACGGGCGAGGCGACTTCAATCCGATCGCCTTCGCCGATGCCCAGCTCCCGCGCCGCTTTTGCGTTGATCAGTATGCCGTCATGGCCGGCGACATTGCTGGCCACTTCGTTGATCATCTGGATGCCCACGTTCCCGCCCCAGGCATACTGCATGCTGCGCGCGCCCAGCAGCCAGAACGGCAGGTCCTTTGCCTTCACCTGATAATTCTTTTCCAGCAGCGCATCCCAGAGCTGATTGAGATCCTTCCACTCCGGCATGGCCTCGTACTCCCGCAATTGCCGCTCCCACCAGTCCACCCCGGTCTCGTGGAGGCGATTGGCGAGCTGCCTGCCGACCCGCAGAATGCGTTCCTGGTATGGCAATTCGAAGCGCAGCCCCAGCTCCTCCAGTTTCGGATACAGGTACCAGTTGACGGACGAGAACGGGCGGATCTGGAAACCGTGTTCACGGAACCAGCCCAGCCCGTGCACGTCCCTGCCGCCGGTCAGGTCCGCGCTGGCCGCCATGCAGACGCGGTCCCAGATCACGTCCGGATCGTGCACCTGCGCTTCATCCACGGAATAGTCATACCCCGGCGTCTTCAGCGGGATGCCGCAGGCGCCGACATTGATCATCTGGTTGTACTCTTTCAGGATGCCGATGCGGCGCGCGAGCTCATTGCAAATCCAGGAGAAATCCCGCGCGTCACCCTGGGGCGGCACCACGCGCTGGCGCAGCGCCCAGCCTTCCGCCTCCCACTGCTGTTCGAAGTAGTGTGTCCCGCCGATGCGGATCAGCTGATCGCTTTCGAGATCCATCGCCTCCGGCAGGATCAGATCGGCAAAGTGATTTGTTTCATCCAGGGTGTAGCCGAAGGCGACCATGAACGGGAATTCCGCCATGGTTTGACCCAGGCGGCTCGTTTCCGAGAACGAAATGGACGGATTGCACTTGTACACGAACCAGACATCGGGCGGCTTCGGCTTGGGCCAGGTGCAGGCGGCGCGGCCCTGCATGCGCATCCAGGTGAGGGTGGACGCGCCCAGGAACGGCGCGTAAAAACCGCTGCCGACCAGCGGCGTCAGCATCTTGTAGGCATGGCGCATCTCGCGCTGTTCTTTCCATGCGCCTTTTTCGGTGGGATTGAGCGGGAAGTGCATGAAACCATCGGGGCCGGCGGAAACACTGGCCATCCGATCCCAGTCCGGGCCCACAATCAATGATGTGGCGCCCAGCAGGCCGCCCGGCACTTCCAGCGCGCCGACCAGGATCTGCATCACGGTTCGCGCCCACACGCATTCATAGGCACCCCAGCCGTTGTTCACGGATTTGCCCAGCACCACCGCCACCGGCCGGAGCGGCAGCGTGCGGCCTTGCACGGTGGAGGTGGCGCCAATCTTTGCCGCGGCCAGGAATTCATTGGCGATGCGGCGGATGGTGGCGGCAGACACGTCGGAGATGGGTGCGGCCCATTCCGGGGTGCAGCGCGCAACGTGGTGTTTCAGCAATTCATGGGCCGTGCGCGCCTCCACGTTGCGATGTTCCCAGCGCTGATCGTCGGCGCCCACCTCGATGGCGGCCTCGACCCGCTGTTTTCCCTCCAGCGCGGGGTCCGTCCCCGGCGTATCGAAGGGCACGGCACGGTTCGATCGCAGATCCCACAGCAGCGGTTTCCGCGTGGCCGGATCGCGCAGGTAATAGCCATTGGGGCCCACGAGATAGGGTGTAGCCGTGCGCTGCTTGAGGAACGGCACATCCAGTTCCGTGATCGGGTGTTCGTGCACCAGCACGTGGATCATCGCGAACAGCACGGCGCCATCGGTCTTGGGTCTGATCGGCACCCATTCCGAGGCCTTGGCGCCGGTCACCGACAGGTGCGGCTCGAACTGGATGCGCTTCCAGCCCCGCGCCCGGGCATCGGCCTGGCGGTAGACAGCGGTGACACCGCCGGAGGCGTCAATGTTGTTGCCGAAGGAAATGACATATTCGCAGCGCGGCGTGTCCGGCAGCACCGTGAACGCGCGGTGCCACAGTTCCCCGAAAATATGCTCGGAGTGGTAGCACTTCACCGTGCCGCCGGCACCGAGGCTCAGGTCCATGGGGCCCCAGGCACCGAGAAACGCGCCCAGCGTGCCGGCATAGAACATCGGCGTACCGGCGCCGCCGGTGGTGAACGCGAAACGCGGGTCGCCGTTCTGGTCCATGAGGCCGGTTTCGCGGATGTGGCGGAGCTTGCCGGCGACCAGGTCCAGCGCCTCGTCCCAGGAGATTTCCTGCCAGCCCGGGTCTTCATCGCGGCCCTTCCTGGGATTGGTGCGCCGCAAGGGCTTCAACAAGCGGTTCGGGTTATAGAGCTTCTGCACCAGTCCGTAGGGTTTGACGCACACCTTGCCCTCGGCGGGGTGATAGCCCTTGGCGTTGAAATTGGGCTCCACTTTCGTGGCGACGCCGTTTTGCACCTCGACCATCAGCAGGTCGGGGCCGTTTACGCACTGGTAACAGAACGTGGAAACCTTTTTTATCTCGGGCTTGGTCTGGGCGTGCATGCGGGCGACCCTCTCTGCAAACATTTTGATCTCGTGCTTGGATTACAGTCTCAATCCACGGGGATGTCCACCGCGGAAGGGCCAGTCCCGTTACCCGACAACCGGGGTATATCTATCTGTGGCATGAGCGCAACAAGTTGTAAACTATTTGCACGTCAAGTTTGAAGCGAATAATATTGACGTGTAAATTTTGCGCGGAAGATTGATAAAAAGTCCAGTAACTTTCAATCCCACAAAAGCGGCGTTGAATCCATCAAGACTTTGGGGGGTACAGCACCATGAAATCGCCGACCCAGCGCGCGTCCGCGCGCTCGTATAACTTGCAGGTCACACGACTGCTGCCGGCAGTCCTGCTGGCAGGACTCAGCGCCGGGGCATGGGCGCAGGGTGTGCTCGAAGAGGTGATCGTCACCGCCCAGAAGCGCGAGCAATCGGTCCAGGACGTCGGTATCTCCATCTCGTCGTTCTCCGGCGACCAGATGGAAGCGCTGGGGGTAACGCAGAGCATAGATGTGGCCAGCATGAGCCCGGGCGTGCATATCGGCGGTTCCATCGCGGGCCAGACCTCGTTGTTCACGATCCGCGGTGTCACCCAGAACGATTTCACGGACTCGGTGGAATCCCCGGTCGCGGTGTACGTGGACGAGGGTTACATCGCGATGGCGCAGGGGCAGGGCTTTGCGACGTTTGATATCGACCGCGTCGAGATTGCCAAGGGCCCGCAATCCACGCTGTTCGGCCGCAACGCCACCGGTGGCGTCATTCATTACATCACCCGCAAGCCCACCCGCGAGGTGGAGATGCGGGCCAACGTCGGCTACGGGTCCTTCGACAACGTCACCGCCGAGGGCGCCTTGGGCGGCCCCCTCGGGGAGACGCTGTCGGGCCGCATCTCGGCGTATTACAACAATTTCGACGAGATCCTGGACAACAACTACACGGCGGCGGATGCGCCGATCCATCCCGGCACCGGCCTGCCCATGGCCGGCAGCCCGAATGGCGGGCAGGACATGTGGAACGATGACAGCCTTGGGCTCCGGGCCCAATTGCTGTTCGAGCCGAACGACGACGTGGACCTTCTGGTCATGGGGAATTACGCGAAGACGGACGTCTCCTCCGGCCCCTACCAGTCGAGCCCGAGCGTTCCGGTGTTCGATTCCGCCGGCAGGCTGGTGAACACAATCAAGGCCGATCCCGGCCAGAATTGCGAGGCCATCACGCTGGGGGTCGCCGGTTGCACGGCCATTCCGTTCGTGGACGGCGAGGGCGCCGGACTCCCCGGCTTCCTGGTGCTGGGTCCGGCAGGGGTGGAGGATGGTTTGCGCCCGGTGCCCGGCGGGGACTTTTTCGGTTATATCGATGAGGATGGGGCCGATCATGACACCCTCACCGATTTCGGTTATCGGGATCTGAACGAGTTCGAGAGCTGGGGCGTGACGGGCAAGTTCACCTGGGACCTGCATTTCGCGACACTGACCGCCGTGTCCGATTACAAGCAATTCGACAAGCTGGTAATCATGGACGTGGATGCAGCCCCGGTTCCCCAGTCCCTGTTCCAGTCGGATGCGGAAACCGATCAGTTTTCCCAGGAAGTGCGCCTCAATGGCGAGCTGGATCGGGCGCGCTGGGTGGCAGGATTCTATTACCTGTGGATCGACAACAAGACCTTCAATGGCCTGGCGTTGCCGGCGAACTCGCCGCTGTTCGGGGTGGCATTTGCGCTCCCGGACGGCACGCTGGGGGTCGTCCCCTTTGCCGGACTGGACGCGAACAACGACATCCGCCTCAAGACCAATTCCTACTCGCTGTTCGGTCAGGTGGAATATGACCTGACCGATCAGTTCATGTTGACCCTGGGGTTGCGCGGCATCCAGGAGGAAAAGGACTACGACCTGAGCTCACCGGTGTTCGTGAACACCGACGACCGCGTCGTTGACGACTCGATATTCGCGTTCCCGTTGCCGATTGACAGCCTGGGCAACATCGCCTTCGAGGACAGCAGCGGCAAGACACTGTGGGCCGGCAAGATCCAGCTCGACTGGAAGCCCAATGACGATGTGCTGCTCTATTTCGGCATCAACCGCGGCGTGAAGGCCGGCAGCTTCAACGGCCAGTTGCAGGACGGTTCACCGCGCCTGGATCCGGACGAGATCGGCTACAAGGAGGAGGTGCTGACCAATTACGAAGGCGGCGTGAAGTGGACGCTGTTCGGCGGCCTGGCGCGGCTGAATGGCAGCATCTACTACTACGACTACAACGACTACCAGGCGTTCGTGTTCGTGCAATCCTCCGGCACCGTGTCCAACAACGACGGCAGCACCATCGGCACCGAATGGGAGCTGATCGCCCAGCCGGCGGAAGGTTGGGATCTGATGCTGAGCGTCGCCTACTTCGACGCCGAGGTCGAAGATCTGGCGCTTGCGCCGGATCTGCTGGTGGACGTGGAGCCCAGCTTCGCGCCGCCGCTGCAGTTTGCCGGCCTCGCGCGCTACGAGTGGCCGGCGTTCGGCGGCAAGATGGCGGTGCAGGGCGATTTCAATTACTCGGACCGCTTCTATTACAACATCCGCAACTTCGATTCACAGAAATATGACGAATACGTGGTGGGCAATTTCCGCGTCAGCTACACGACGGCGGATGAACACTGGACGCTGGCGGCGTTCGTCAACAATGTGGCGGATGAGCGCTACGGCGTCATCGGGTTTGATCTGGCGACGCTGTGCGGTTGCAACGAAGACTACTACGGCAAGCCGCGCTGGTGGGGCCTGAGCGTGAATTACAGTTTCCAGTAATCCGGCTCCGGTAAGACAGCGGCACTGCCCGGGATTCCGGGCAGTGCCGTTTTCATTGACAGGTCAGCCCTTGAGGCCCGGCGCGAACACCACCTCCAGGTCATGGCTCGGTGCGAATCAGAACGATGGCGGCGACCATGGCGTCATTCCTCCCGGAAATCGCCGCCGGCAGTCCGGTCAGCGATTGCTGCCGGCATCAGGGGGCGGGCGGTTGTGCAGGGAGCTGTACGTTCCGGAAATGCGGCCCGCTTCATCGTACATGCCGGTCAGCAGGTTGATGAGCTTGGAGGCCTCGGCCAGCTTGCTGTCCACCTGCCCGATGATCATGGTCTGCTCGGTCAGGATCTGGCGGCGCAGATCGGCGTAATTGTCAGTCAGGGTGCGCCCGGCCTCGGTCGCTTCGTAGGCGAAGGTCTTCGGCGTCTTTTCCTTGACCTTGCGGCACAGGCCCATCTTCTCCAGCTTGCGCAGGCAGTACTGGATGTTCGGGATGTCGTCCCGGTTGAGCTGGCGGGCGATCTGGGCCGCGGTCTTCGGCCGGTCCTGCATCCGGATCACGTGCAGCACGACGCTCTCGATGTAGCTCAGGTCACCCATGCCGGCCACGTCGGCGAGCTGCGTCACCCAGCGTTCCCACGCCTGCTGGAAACGCAGCAGGGACCATTCGAATTCAGTGGTGGCGGCCTCGTGCGGCGTTCGCGCCAGATGCCACTTGCGCTGCGATCCGGGCTCCGGTTGCATCTGGCGGCCCTGGGGTTTGTTCCGGGTCCTCATGGGTGCGCGGGCGCGGGGCGTACGGTCAGGATTCTGCGGATCACGTCCGGTAAACTGTAGTATACCGCGGAACGTCGAGGCCATCGGTCAGGGGAGCAGACTATGCACGGATTGGTGCGGGGATCCGTCGCCGGGATCGGCGCGGCCCTGTTCTGTGTTCTCTGTGGCCGGCCGGTGACTTCGGCCGCGGATGATCCCGCTGCGGGCCCGGATCTCAGCGGCACCTGGGTTCTGAACCTTGAACTCAGCGACGACCCGGATCGGCAGATTGAAAAGTCGATCCGGGCGGCGGGCGGGCGCCCGGACAGCGGCGGCAGACGCGGCCGCGAGCGCTACCGGGGCGGGCCCGCGGACCAGGAAATCTATGATCACCTGATCTACGACGGGACGGTACGCATTGTGCAAAACGGCGCCGAGGTTCACATCGCTTACGGGTCGGGTTTCGAACGCCGCTTCTTCACCGACGGCCGCAGCCGGACCGTCAGCGCCAGTGGTTCCGGCAGCGGCGACGGCCTCGATTTTTCCTTTGGCGCGTGGAGCGGCCCGACGCTGCACGTCGAGGCCAAACCCCGCGACGGCGGCTGGACCCGGGAGAGCTATACGCTGGAACCGGGTGGCAACCGGTTGCGCGCCGAAATGGAAATGAAGCCGCTGCTGTTCCCTGCGGTGGTGCAGGTACGATTGATCTACGACCGCGGTCCGGTACGCCGGTGAACGATGCCCGCGGGCCGGAACCGATCCGGTGCGGCGCGGCGGGTCCGGCCTGAAGCGGTCCGCGCCCGAATTCATCGCGGCCCGCCGAACAGGTTCTCGTCCTGCAGGATTTCGGGATCGGGCCAGGCGTGCTTGGAATGGGTGAGTCCGAGTTCAAGGAACAGCTCGCAGAGTTTGTAGGCCACCAGGCCGGGGTTGATCACCGGCACCGGGAGTCGCCCGGCGAGATGGCGATGGGACTGGTGCATGGTCGTCGAACCCAGCACGATGACATCGGCCCCGTCCTCATCCATGGCGCGGCGCGCCGCCGCCTCGAGTCTGGCGAAAACGATCTCCTCCTTGCCCTGCAGCAATTCCTGCACGTCCGGCCGCGTGTCAATGTGGCGGATGGAGGCGCACCTGGCCTCCAGCCCGTAATCCCGGAGAGTCTTCCGGTACATCGGCAGCCACGGCTCCCACATGGTCAGGATCGAGAACCGGTGTCCGAGCATGCAGGCCAGGTGAAAGCTCGCCTGCCCGGGACCGATGACCGGGATCCGGAGTCGCGAGCGCAGCGCATACAGGCCCGAATCGCTGACCGTGTTGATGCACACGGCGTCGAATCCCTCCTGTTCGGCGCGGACGCCGGCGTCTATTACTATGGTGTCCATGATGAACAGGTCGTAATGGCTGTTGGCCAGCGTCATCAGGCGCCGGGAGCCCACGAAACTGACGTCGTAGCCCGGGCCGATGAATTCGCGCGGCACCTGGGACTCAATCAGGGCGCGGGTATGCTCGGACAGGGGGACCGGGAAAATGACCTTGATGCGTCTGCCCATGGGGTATGACCACTCCCGTGAATGTGAAAGATTGATTGAAATTCTATTGAAAGTTGATATCTTCGGCCAGTCCGGAAGTGTAGAAAGTGAAAAGTTTAAAGTGAAAAGTGAAAACTAAGGGGGGCCGCGAGCCGTCCGGCTGACACGCCTGCTCCTTCTGACTTGCATCATCACTTTTCACTTTAATACTTTGCACTTTTAACTTGTATTTCAGGGGATTAGCGTGGGCTTGCGAGTCGGCGTGGACGTGGGCGGCACCTTCACGGACTTCCTGGTGGCCGATGCACAGGGCAACGCCGGGATCTTCAAGACCTCGACCACGCCCCGGGACCCGACCATCGGCTTCTTCCGGGGGCTGGAGAAGGCGGCCCAGGCGCGGTCGCAGACGCTGGCGGACTTTCTCGGGCAGGTGGAGGTGATCGTGCACGGCACCACCATCACGACCAACGCGACGCTCACCGGCGACGGCGCCGTCACCGGGTTTGTGACCACAAAAGGCTTCCGCGACGTGCTCAACATGCGCCGCGGCCTCAAGGAGCGCCAGTTCGAGAAATACGCGCCGCCGCCGGCGCTGGTGCCGCGCCACCGCATCCGGGTCGTGGACGAGCGGGTCTCGGTCACCGGCGCGGTGGCCCGGCCGCTGAACGAAGACGACGTCAGTGCCGCCGCGAAATATTTTCGCGAGCAGAAAGTGGAGGCAGTGGCGGTATCGTTCCTCTGGTCATTTCGCAACCCGGCCCACGAACTGCGCGTGCGCGAGATTCTGGAGCGCGAACTGCCGGGCGTTTACATCTCCCTGTCCACGGAAATCCTGCCGCAGATCCGCGTCTACGAGCGGCACAGCACGACCGCGCTGAACGCCTATGTCGGCCCGGTGCTGGCACGCTATTTGAAGCGCCTCCAGCAGGAACTCGAACAGCGCAGGTTCGGCGGGGCGCTCCTGATCATGCAGTCCAACGGCGGGGTCATGTCGCCGGAGGTGGCGCAGCGCTTCGCCTCCAATACCCTGCTGTCCGGCCCGGCCGGGGCGCCCATGGCCGGCGTGTTCTACGGCGGTACCCACGGCTTCCGGAACGTGATCACCGTGGACATGGGCGGGACCTCCTTCGACGTGGCGCTGGTCAGGGATGCCGAGCCTTCGGTGACCACGGAGGGCGTCATCGGCGGGCACCGCATCGCTTCCCCGATCCTGGACATTCACACCATCGGGGCCGGTGGCGGCTCGATTGCGTGGATCGACAGCGGCGGTCTGCTGGCGGTCGGACCGAAGAGCGCCGGCGCGGAACCCGGGCCGGCCTGCTACGGCCGCGGCGGCACAAAGCCCACGGTCACCGATGCGCAGTACCTGCTCGGATACCTCGACCCGGCGTTCTTCGAGGCCGGGGAGCTTGATTTCGACGGCGAGGCGGCGCACCGCGCCGTGGAACAGCACGTCGCGAAGCCGTTGAAGATGGACGCGGTGCAGGCCGCAGCGGGCATCTACGACATCGTCAACAACAACATGGCCGCGGCGCTGGGTGTCGTGTCCGTGCAGCGCGGCTACGATCCGCGGGAGTTCGTGCTGATCGTGGCCGGGGGCGCAGGTCCGATCCACGCGGCGCCGATCGCGCGCGAACTGCAGATCCCGCTGATCCTGATCCCGCGCGCCTCGTCGGTGTTCTGTGCCGCGGGCATGCTGATCTCGGACCTCAAGCATGATTACGTGCGCACCTATGCCCGGGATTTTGACCAGATCGATCCGGCCGAGGTCGAGCGGCTGTTCGCGGAGATGGCCGCCGCGGCGCGCAAGGTGCTGAAGACCGAGCATGTCGCCGACAGCAGGGTCGAGATCACATACACCGCTGACATCCGCTACGTGGGCCAGTTCAACGAGGTGGAAGTGCCCGTGCCGTCCCGCGGCAGGATCAGCCAGGCGGCACTGAAAAAGATGGCGGAGGATTTCCACAGGCGCCACGACGGTTTGTACGGCTACTCCATGCGCGGCGCGGCGCTGGAACTCATCAATCTGCGCATCACGGCCCGCGGGCGCACGGAGAAACCGAAGCAGGAGAAGTACCAGCGCCAGGGCGGAGCCTCGACCCACGCCCGCATCGGCAGGCGGCGCGCGTATTTCGGCGGCAGATTCCGCGACGTGCCGGTGTACGACGGCCTGAAGCTGGATGCCGGAAACCGCATTGCGGGGCCGGCTATTGTCGTGCAGCCAACGACGACCATCATCGTGCCGCCGGATTTCGACCTCATGTGCGATGACTGCATGAACTACCTGATGTACGGCAAGGGCCGGAACGTGGACCGGCTGTGCCGGGCTCTGCGATAGGGAGGCAAACATGAAAAAGGCAGCGAAAAAGCCGGAGAAGAGAACAGCAAGGGGCAGCGGGCGTACCATCATGGTGGATCCGATCCGGGTCTCCGTGATCGACAACCGGCTGGATGCCATCAGCAAGGAGATCGGGCTCACGATGTTGCGCACGTCGCGCTCGCCGATCTTCTCCGAGGCGCGGGATTTCGTCACCGGCGTGTTCGACCGCGAACTGCGCCTTGTGGCGCAGACCGCCTACATCCCCGTATTAATGGGCGCGTTGCCATACGCGGTGCGCAGCATCGCCGGGACCTTTGCCGGCGACATTAACGAGGGCGACGTGTTCATCCTCAATGATCCGTATCGCGGCAACAATCACCCGCCCGACATCACGATCGCGAAGCCCGTGTTCTTCAAGGGCAAGGTCGAGTTCTGGTCGGTGTGCAAGGGCCACCACGCCGACGTGGGCGGCAGCGGCGTCGCCGGTTACAACCCCGGCGCGCGCAGCATCTGGGACGAGTGCATCCGCATCCCGCCGGCGAAACTATACAACGCGGGAATGCTGAACAAGGCGTTGCTGGACACCATCCTGCTGAATGTGCACCTGCCGTTCCTGGTGGAGGGGGACCTGCATTGCCAGGTCGGCGCGGTCACCATCGGCGCGCGCAACCTCACCGCGCTGCTCGAGAAGTACGGCCCGAGCACGCTGCATGCGGCCATCAACCGGATCTTTGACGCGTCCGAACGCCAGATGCGCGACGTGATCGAACGTGTCCCCGACGGAGAGTACCGCGCCGAGCGTAACGTGGATCATGACGGGATCCACAAGGACCGGATGATTACAGTGCGTGTCAATGTGAAGGTGAAGAAATCCGACATCACCTTCGATTTCACCGGCAGCGACAGCCAGGCGGCGGGCTACATCAACAGCACAATGCCGAACACGGTGTCCTCGGCGTTTCTGGCGCTGTTCATGTCCGTCGGGTCCGGCGTGCGTTTCAACGAAGGGGCGCTGCGCGCGCTGCACGTGGTGGCGCCGCCCGGCACCGTGGTCAATGCCCTGGAACCGGCGCCGGTCACCGGCTGCACCATCGCAGCGGCGCAATGCATCATCGAGGCGGTCTGGCTCGCGCTGGCGCAGGCTGTGCCGGACAAGGTGGACGCCTGCTGGGCGCGCTGGTGCGCGCCCGCGTCCATGGGCTTCAACCCGCGCACTGGCCGCCCGTTCGGCGACATTCATTTCATGTGCAAGGGCGGGGCCGGAGCATCGCAGGGCCTCGACGGCTGGGATCATCTGGGCACCGTGGTGTGCGCGGGCGGACTGCGCGCGCCGGACCCGGAACTGCATGAACTGGTGAACCCGTACACCGTGCTGCAGTACGAGTTCTGGCCCGACAGCGCCGGCGCCGGGCAGTGGCGCGGCGGCATGGGCACGATCTACCGCTGGCGCGTGGAAACGGACAACATTGCCGTCGCAAATTTCGGCGGCGGCAACCGGCTGGAGACTGCGCCCTTCGGCTTGCAGGGGGGCAAGGCGGCGCCGCCGCACCAGCTTTTTCTGCGGCACAAGGACGGCATCGAAAATGTGGACGCCGAGAGTTTCTACAACTACAGCACCGGGGACATCTTCGAGATCTACGAGAGCGGTGGCGGCGGCTACGGCGATCCGCGCAAGCGCCCGGTGGACAAGGTGCGCGATGACGTATTCAACGGCCTCGTGTCGGTGGAAAACGCGCGTCACGATTACGGGGTGGTCATAGACCCGGAGACAATGAAACTGGATGCGCAGGCCACGGCCAAGCTGCGCGCGGGTGCATGAGTCGAATGTCGTGGATGAGCAGGCTGCGGCGAAGTTACGCGCAAGTGCCTGAAGGCTTGCCGGCGCATTCTTACAGGTGCCCGATCGCACGGTTGCGGACACGCCGTAAATACGTCCGTGTAGGCTCGGGTGCCGCTCCTGCGGCACACGGTCCGCCACCGTGCGATCCGGCTCCCTTGAATGCGCCTGCCGCCGGGCCCAACGCAAAATGAGAGCTACCTGAAGTGACCGAGACCGTACGCGACTCAGAGCAGCAGGTTTTTGAAACCAACTCCGGTATCCCGGTGGAGGAGTTGTACGACGCCCATGCGCTGCAAGGCTTCGACCCGGAGCGCGACCTTGGCGCGCCGGGGGAATTTCCGTTCACGCGCGGACCCTATGCAGGCATGTACCGGCGGCGCATCTGGACGCGCCGCTTTCAGGTCGGATTCGGCTCGCCGCAGGAATCCAACGAGCGCATCCGTTACCTGTATGAGAACGGCGCCAACGGCTTCGTCATCACCATTGATTTGCCCACGTCCTACGGTTTCGATTCCGATGATCCCATCGCCGAGGGCGAGGTCGGCGTCACCGGTGTCACTTTGAGCACGCTGGAGGACATGAGTGCCCTGTATGAGGGTTTCGGCCCCGACCGGGTGTCCTACGCGCTTTCCATCCGGCCGCCGGTGTCCAGTGTCACGCTGGCGATGCTGGCATGCGTGGCCGAAGACAAGGGCGTGCCGTTCAAAGACGTCATCGGAACGCAGCAGAACGATCCCTTCTACCAGATGAGCGGCGGCCCGCTGCAGACCATCACGCAATTCTTCCCGCTCGACGGCACGTTGCGGCTGTGCATTGACAACATCGAGTTCATATCGAAGCACATGCCGCGCCTCAACTGGATGGTGACCAACGGTTACAATCTGCGCGAGACCGGCGTGAACGCGGTCGAGGACGGGGCGTTCACGCTGGCCCACGCCTTCGACATCTTCCGCATGGCCAGGGCCCGGGGCCTGGATGTCAACGAGTTTCCAAGGCGCGCGTCGTTTTTTCTGTCGGCGTCCATGGACTTCTTCGAAGAAATTGCGAAGTTCCGCGCCATGCGGCGCCTGTACGCGCGCACCATGCGCGATGAACTGGGTGCCACGGATCCGGCCTGCCTGCGGCTGCGGTTCTCGGTGCAAACCGCCGGCAACACGCTGACCACGCAGCAGCCCGAGGTCAACATCGTGCGCGCCGGCATCGAGGCCATGGCGGCGGTATTCGGCGGCGCGCAGTCAATACATCTCTGTTCCTACGACGAAGGTCATGGCCTGCCCACCGAGGAATCCTCGCGCATTGCGCTGCGCACGCAGCAGGTGGTTGCCTACGAAACGGGCGTGACCAGGACCATTGACCCGTTGGCGGGTTCCTATTACGTGGAACACCTGACCAACAGGCTGGAACAGGCCATTCAGACCAAAATCAGGGAGATCGACCAGATGGGCGGCATGGCGAGCGCTATCCGCGACGGCTGGCTGGAGCAGCAGATCAACGCGGCTCGTTACCGCAACCAGCGGGAACTGGATTCAGGACGGCGCACGCTTGTGGGTGTCAATCGCTTCACCATTCCGGCGTCAGAGGAAAAGCCGGTGCGCGTGCACAGGATCCGCGCCGATGAATGGGGCGCGCGCCGCGGCGACTACCTGCGCAACTACCGCATGCATCGCGACGCTGACCGCTGGAACGCCGGCCTGTCCCGGGTCGAGGAAGGCTGGAAGGCGAACGAGAACATGGTGCCGGTGATCATGAATGCCCTGAGGTGCCAGGCCACAATGGGGGAGATCCATGAAGCCATGCGGCGGGCGCAGGGGTGGAGGTTTCGGTGAGGCAGCTACAAGCTACAAGCGACAAGCTACAAGTGAAAAAATGTTTTCCTTGTTGCTTGTGGCTTGTAGCTTGTGGCTCAGATAGCACCTGAGGCACAACGCGTGAACTCTCCAAAGCGCATCCTGCTGGCCAAGATGGGCCTCGACTGCCACGACACCGGCATCATCACCGTCGCCCAGCAGTTGCGCGAAAACGGTTTCGAAGTGATCTACCTCGGCCTGCACAACTCCGCGCAGCAGGTGATCAAGGCCGCAATGGAGGAGGACGTCGATCTCGTCGGGGTCAGCTTTCTTTCCGGTCAACACATGGCGCAGATGTGCAATCTGCTCGAGGCGATGCGGGAGGCAGGAATGAGGCTGCCGGTGATCTGTGGCGGCGTCATCCCGGACGACGACGCGGCCGAGCTGCGCGGGATGGGGGTTGCGGAGGTGATTCGACCCGGCTGCCTGACTGCTGACATTCTCCGCATTGTGAGTAGTGCTTTGGAAATGCGACGTGAGTAGCAAGCGACAAGCCACAAGCAACAAGCGACAAGTGGAACCAAGGTACGTTCCTTGTGGCTGACTTTTTATGACCCTCGACGAAATCCCCGCGCGCAATGCCCTGCGCTTTCCGCACAAGCCCGCCTTCATCATGGGCGAAGTCCGCCGCACCTGGGCTGAAGTTGATGCGCGCGTGACGCGGCTGGCCCATGCGTTGTCAGACGCCGGGCTGCGGGCGGGAGATCGCGTCGCGGTGCTGCTGCCCAACTGTCCCGAGTATTTCGAGATCTATTTCGGCTGCGCCCGCGCCGGTGTCATCGCCGTGCCGCTGAACTACCGGCTCACCGCGCGAGAACTGACGCAGATCCTGTCGCACGCCGAGCCCGCGCTGCTGGTCGTCGGCGCTGAATATCTGCCGCAGGCCCGTGAACTGAAGAAGCTGTTGCCGGCCGTGCGCCGCTATTGGGTGCTGGGGGAAGGCAGCCTCGACGGGGCGGGGAATTATCGTCAGTTACTCAGTGCAGCCGGGACCGGCCCGGTTCATGCCCTCCGGGCGGACACGGATCCGTGCGCGATCTTTTACACCAGTGGCACCACCGGCCTGCCCAAGGGCGCCATGGTGTCGCACTTGAATCTGGAGATGAACGGCTACAACCAGATGATCGCCGACGCAAGCCGGCATGACGACATCAACCTGGTCTCGACGCCCATTTACCATGTGGGCGCCGTGTTCGTCGCCGTGACCTACATGATGCTGGGCTGCGCGCAGGTCATCGTGCCGCGCTTCGAGCCGGGACTGTGGTTGCAGACCACGGCCGCAAGCCGCGCCACGGTGGCGCTGTTGATCCCCACGATGATCAACGCCGTACTGCATCATCCGGGCTGTGATCAAACGGATCTGTCCGCATTGCGGCTGATCTTCTATGGCGGCGGCCCGATGCCGCCGGCCGTGCTGGAGCGTGCGATGAAACGGTTGCACTGCGGGTTCACCCAGGGCTACGGGTTGACGGAGACACTGGAGGCCACGTTTCTCACGTCCCAGGACCATGTGCTCGGCGGCACGGCGCTACAGCAGAAGCGCCTGGGATCCGCCGGCCGCGAGGCAGTGGGCGCGGAAGTGCGCATCGTTGATGACGCCGGCCGGGATCTTGGTGTCAACGAAATCGGGGAAATCCTGGTGCGCAGCCGCAGCGTCATCGCCGGGTACTGGAACATGCCGGATGAAACCCGGCAGGCCATTCGCGAACGCTGGTTCCACACCGGCGATCTCGGTTATCTCGATGAAGAACGCTATCTGTTTCTGGTCGATCGGAAAAAGGACATGGTGGTCAGTGGCGGCGTAAACATCTATTCGAAGGAGATCGAGGCGGTGCTTTACCAGCACCCAGCGGTGCTGGAGGCTGCCATCATCGGCCTGCCGGACGAGGAATGGGGCGAAAGTGTCACCGCTGTCATCGCGAAAAAACCGGGCAGTGAAGTCAGCGCCGCTGAAATCACCGAGCATTGCCGGGCCACGCTGGCCGGCTACAAAAAGCCGCGGCGCGTGTTTTTCCTGCCGGAGCTCCCCAAGAATCCGAGCGGCAAGATCCTGAAACGCGAACTGCGCATGATGCTCGCCGGTTCTCCGGCGGGCCGGTAAAGCAGGGAGCCGCGCCAGGCGTCATGGATCAGAACACGCTGTTAGAGGGGATCCTTCGGCGGCAGCGTGCCGCCGTGTCGCGCGGCATCAGTCTGGTGGAAAGGGAGGACCCCGCGGCCGGTCCATTGCTGTGCCAGTTGCGGGGAAATGTCGGCCGTGCCCATCGCGTCGGCGTTACCGGGCCGCCCGGGGCCGGCAAGTCCACGTTGTTGGGCGCACTGGCGGGATCGCTGGCAGAGCGCGGCGAGAGTATCGGTGTACTGGCGGTGGATCCCACCAGCCCGTTCACGCACGGGGCGGTGCTGGGGGACCGCGTGCGCATGGCGGACCTGGATCAGTCAGACCGCATTTTCATTCGCAGCATGGCGAGCCGTGGGCAGGGCGGCGGTCTCAGCCCGCGCGCCGCGGATGCGGCAGACGTGCTGGATGCGGCGGGATATCCGTGGCTGTTCATCGAAAGCGTGGGCGTGGGGCAGGTGGAACTGGACATCCGCCACGTCGTGGACACGACGATCGTCGTGCTGGTGCCGGAGTCAGGGGATCAGATACAGGCCATCAAGGCGGGGTTGATGGAAATCGCGGATCTGTACGTTGTCAACAAGTGTGATCACGCCGGGGCGGACGCGATGCTCGCGGCGGTGCGATCCTGCGTGTCGCTGCAGCACCATCCCGATCCCGACTGGATGCCGGGAATATTCGGCGCCTCGGCAACCGCGCGCCAGGGAATCGCCGGGATACTCGCAGAACTGCAACGGCATCGCGCGCATCTCTCGGCGCAGGGACGCCTGCAACAGCGCCGCCGTGCCGGGATGGCCGCGCGACTGGCCGGCATTGTCAAACACCACGTGGCGGCGCGACTGGGAAGCTCGGTGCGGACCGGGCAACTGGATTCGGCGGTGGAGAAGGCGCTGTCCGGCGCCGAATCCCCCGACGAGATCGCGCGCGACTGGTTGGCGTGCTGGCTTGCCCGGGGCGGAGGCGGGGCATGAGTACGGAATACTCGCCGCCGCTGCGGGAGCAGTTGTTCCTGCTGGAGCATTTGAACCGCTGGGATGAGCTGTTTTCGCTGGCAATCTTTCGCCACGCCGACGCGGAGGTGGCGAAGGATGTATTGACGGCCGGGGCCGAATTTGCCCGCGGGGTGCTGGCGCCCTTGAACGCCGCCGGCGACGAGCACGGCTGCCGGCTGGAGAACGGCCGCGTTGTCACGGCCCCCGGATTCAAGGCGGCCTGGAGCGAATTTGCGGCGGGAGGCTGGCCGGGTCTGGACATGCCGCAAAAGTTCGGCGGGCAGGATCTGCCGCTGTCCGTGCAGGTCGCGTTTGCGGAGATGGTCAATGGCGCGTGCGTCTCGTTCGGCATGATGCCCATCATGCTGCGTGCCGGCGGCCGGCTGCTGCTGGATCATGCCGAACCCGCTTTGGTCGAGCGGATTGTCCCGAGACTGGTCTCCGGCGAGTGGGGCGCGACCATCTGCATCACCGAGCCGCAGGCGGGCTCCGATGTGGGTCGCTTGCGAACTACCGCAGTGCCACGCGCGGACGGCAGTTATGGGCTCAGCGGAACCAAGATCTTCATCAGCTACGGCGACCATGACCTGACCGATCAGGTTATTCATTTTGTTCTGGCGCGCCCACCCGGTGCGCCGGCAGGCACGCAAGGCATCAGTCTGTTCGCGGTACCGGCCCGTCGCTTCGACGACGGCTCAAACAACGGCGTGTCCGTGAGTCGGCTGGAGAAAAAAATGGGTCTCAAGGCCTCGCCCACGTGCGTGTTCAACCTCGATCAGGCCGTCGGCTGGCGTATCGGGCCGGAATTCGAGGGATTGAGGTGCATGTTCACCATGGTGAACCTGATGCGGCTCGAGGTTGCCATTCAGGGTGTGGCGTTGGCACAGGCGGCGACGGACCGGGCGTGGGCCTATGCCGGAGAGCGGTTGCAGGGCGGGCGGCCCGACCAGGCTCCGACTCCCATCCGCGCCCATGCCGACGTGCAGCGCATGCTGATGATCATGCAGGCGCGCACCCGGGCCATGCGCGCGCTGGTGTTTCAGACCGCCCACTGGCTGGATCTGGCGCGGGCGGCGCCCGCGGAGGAACAACGGCTGCGGGCGCGGCACATGGCGGAAATTTTACTGCCGGTGTGCAAGACCTGCGGGGCGGAAACGGCGTTTGAGGTCGCGAGCCTGGCGGTGCAGGTGTTCGGCGGGCACGGCTACATCCGTGATGCCGGCGTCGAGCAGTACGTTCGCGACAGCCGGGTCGCGTCCATCTATGAAGGCACCAGCGGCATCCAGGCGCTGGACCTGCTGACGCGCAAGGTCCTCAAGGACGATGCCGCGCGTTTCCGCCGGTTGCTTGAGACCATGCGCGCCGACGTGCAGTGGCATCGCGCGACCCCGGCACTGGCGACGCTGGCTTCCGCGCTGGAGGATGCAATTGCTTCCGTTGAGCGGTGCACCACCGAGCTGCGCGGCCGCGCCGCGACACAACCGCGCGCTGTGGAATGGGCAGCCACCGATTACCTGCAACTGATCGGCCTGGTGGCCGGTGCCTGGATGTGGCTGCGTATGGCCGCGGCCTCAGGTTCGGGTTCCGCGGAGGACCGGGAACGGCGCCGGCTGGCGGGGTTCTACATGCAGTGGTTGCTGCCGCAGGCGGCGGTGCACCAGGCCAGAATCGCGCTCGGTGGCGCATGCGAGTTGGCGGAGTTCGACTGACTGGAGGGTGTGATGAGCGTGCAATTTCCTTTACTGTTCAGGCCGGGCCGCATCGGCCGGCTGGAGATCCCCAACCGCATCGTCAAGGCGCCGACGTCCAGCGGGCTCAGTAACAAGGATGGAACCGTTTCCGATCGGCTGATTCGCCATTACCGCGGACAGGCCGCCGGCGGCGTGGGCCTGCTGATCGTCGAATACGCGTTCATTGACGAGGACGCCAGCAAGTCCGCCCACTGCCAGCTGGGGATCAGCACCGACGATCACATCTCCGGGCTCGCGTGGCTGGCGGACGTGATCAAGGATCACGGCGCGCGCGCCGCCATTCAACTGGAACATTGCGGCCGGCAGAAATTCCTCGGCACGCAGCCCATCAAGTCCGCCTCCGCCATCCCGTGGCCGTCGCTGAAGCAGCGCAAGGGCGAGGCGGCGGTACCGAAGGAAATGACCAGCGCCGAAATCAGGCAGGCTGCCGGCGCCTTCGGCGACGCCGCGCGGCGCGCAAAACTGGCCGGGTTCGAACTGGTGGAGATCCATGGCGCCCACGGTTACCTGATCACGAACTTCCTGTCGCCGCATACCAACAAGCGCACCGATGAGTACGGTGGATCACTGGAAAACCGGATGCGCTTCATGGTCGAGGTCATTGACGACTGTCGCAGAAAAATCGGACCGGATTTTCCGCTGACCATCCGGCTGTCCGGCAGCGACTACGAACCGGACGGCTTCCAGGTGGACGAGACCATCGAAGTCGCGAAGGTCGCGGTGCGTCATGGCGTGGACGCCCTGCACATCTCCGGCGGCGATCACCATCAGATGATCCACCAGGTGAGTCCCATGGCCATCGAGCGCTGCCACAATGTCTACGCAGCCGCCGCCATCAAACCGCATGTGAACGTACCGGTGATCGCATCCGGTTCCATCAACATGCCGCACCTCGCCGAACAGGTGCTGGCGGAAGGCAAGGGCGACTTCATCGGCCTCGGCCGGCCGTTGTGGGCCGATCCGGAGTGGCCGCGCAAGGCGCGGGAAGGGCGCGAGGAAGACATCATTCCCTGCATCCGCTGCAACGACGGCTGTCTTGATCGCACCTTTTTCAATTTCCGCGGGGTGTCTTGTTCCGTGAATCCCAATCTGGGCCGGGAAGGGGAATTTGCCATCACACAGGCCGCGCGCAGGAAGAAAATTGCCGTCATCGGCGGCGGGGTGGCGGGGCTGGAAGCAGCCCGCGTGCTCACGCTGCGCGGCCATGACGTGACCATCTTCGAGAAGCGCAAATTCCTGGGCGGCGTGGGCATCGAGGGATCGGTGGCGGATTTCAAATCCGATTACCGGTTTTTCGTGGATTACCAGATCGCGCAGATCAGGAAGCTCAACGTGCCGGTCGTGCAAAAGACGCTGGCGGCCGCTGATGTGACCGGATTTGACGTGGCCGTGGTCGCCACCGGGGCGGCGTCCACGCGGCCTGATATTCCGGGCGCGGACAACCCCTCGGTGGTGGACGCGGTGCCGATATTTCTCGACGACAGCCACGTGGGCAAACGCGTCATCGTCCTCGGCGGCGGCGAGACGGCGGTCGAGACCGCGCTGTACCTGGAGCAGCGCGGCCGGGAGGTGACTTTGATTCACCGGCGCAGCGAATTGATGAACCGCGGCGTCGCCATCACCGACAAGATCGCCTACAACGAAATGCTGGCGCGGACACGCATCAGGGTCGTGCTGGGCCAGCAGGTGATTGAATTCGGTACGGGCTGGGTCAGAACGCGGGATGAGAAGGGCAGCGAGTACCGCTACGAGGCCGACACGATCGCCCTGGGGATGGGCTATGCTTCGCTGAAAGACGACATGGTCGAGGCATTGCGCGCGATGCCGGATCTGGAAGTGCACGTAATCGGGGATCGCGCAAATTCGGCGAAGGTGTACGAGGCGGTGAACGGGGCGTTGAAGACGTCTCTTCGCATATAGTTGATCGCGGGCGCTGCTTCGGCCGCCCCGATCGCTTGTTGTCGGACACGCCGGCAAGCACGTCCATGTGGGCTCGGGTTCCGCCATCCATGGCGTCACACGGTCCGCCAACAAGCGATCCGGCCGACCGGCGCGCCCGCTCGACAGGTAGCAGTCGCTTGGACTAATTGACGAGAGCAATTAAATGACTTTAACGCACATTCCGTATGGGGCTTATTGGTGCACGCCCTTTGCCCGCTGGCAGGGCAGCCTGGCGCATCTGCACAGTGTCGAATTCGCCGCCCACGTGGCGAAGAAGGCGCTGGCCGATCGCAACATCCCCGTGGAGCGTCTCGACCACGGCATCCTTGGCATGTCCGTTCCGCAGCGCGGCTGTTTCTACGGTCTGCCCTGGCTTACGGGCATGATCGGCGCGGCGCACGTGGGCGGGCCCACCATCGCCCAGGCCTGCGCCACCAGCGCCCGCGTGCTGGCGGCCGCGCACGAGGAAATCGGCAGCGGCGGCGCCCGCTGCGTATTGGCCATAACCGCGGATCGGGTTTCCAACGGGCCGCACATTTATTATCCCAATCCCCAGGGCCCGGGCGGCACCGGCGAGACCGAGGACTGGGTGATGGCGAACTTCAACCGCGACCCGTACGCCGGCTGCGACATGACCCACACCGCGGAGAACTGCGCGAAGAAATGGAATGTGTCCAGGGCGGAGCAGCACGACATCGTCCTGCGGCGTTACCAGCAATATCTCGACTCGACACGCGTGGCCAATGGCGCTTCATTTCAGCAGCGTTACATGACGTTGCCGCTGGAGGTGCCGGATCAGCGCTATCGCAAGACCGTGGCGACGCTGAACGGCGATGAGGGCGTGCATCCGACCACGGCCGAAGGTCTGGAAAAACTCAAGCCGGTGAAGGAGGGCGGTACCGTGACGTTCGGCGGCCAGACCCATCCCGCGGACGGCAATGCCGGCATGATCGTGACCACGGCGGAGCTGGCGCGGGAGCTGGCGCCCGCCGGCAGTCCCGCGATCACCCTGCACGGTTTCGGTCAGGCGCGCGTGGAGATGGCGTGGATGCCGTCGGCGCCGGTGCCGGCGACGAAGCGCGCGCTGGACGCGGCGGGGATTTCCATCAAGGACGTCACCGCTATCAAGTCCCATAACCCGTTCGCGGTGAACGATGCCGTGTTCGCGCGCGAGTTTGGCGTGGACGTGATGACGATGAACAACTACGGTTGCTCACTCATCTGGGGTCACCCGCAGGGACCCACGGGCATGCGTGCCGTGATCGAGCTGATCGAGGAACTGGTCCTCACGGGGGGAGGCTGGGGCTTGTTCCAGGGCTGCGCGGCCGGCGACACGGCCATGGCGGTCATTATCAAGGTTGGATGACACCAAATTGCCGGTGGGGCATGCTATGCGAGCTGGGGTCGGATCGTTTGATCGCGGACCGTGTGACGCAGGGATAGCGGAACGCGAGCCTCCAGGGACGGATTCACGGCGTGTCCGCGAGCAAACGATCGGACCCTGGCTCGCCATTCCCAGCAAATGAGCCTTCCCAGAATTTATCCCACCGTCCTGCACATGCTGCTCGAGGCGGCAGAGCAGGCGCCGGATCGGGAGGCGCTGGTCTGCGAGGGCGAGCGACTCAACTATGCCGGGTATCTGCGCTGTGTAACCGGCCTGGCGCGCGAGCTGCATGAAACCGGTGCAGCCGGGGAGCGCGTCGCATTCATCCTCGGCAACTCGCTCGATATCTGTGTCGCCTACTTCGCCGGGCATCTCGCCGGCGCCCAGATCGTGCCGCTCAATCCCCTGTACACGGAACGGGAACTCAAGCCGATGCTGGCGGATGCTGCGCCGCGCGTGCTGATTTACGAACAGGCGAATCATGGGCGCGATGCGCGGCTGGCCGCGGAACTGGGAATTCCGGAGACCATTCGGATCGGGACCGGCTCCGGCAGTCGCCGTCTTGCACGCCCCGCCGACTGGCCGGCCACGCGCATTCCGGCGGAACTGCCGCGGCCGGAAGATCTCGGTACATTGCAATTCACCGGCGGCACCACGGGGCGCGCCAAGGGCGCGAATCTGACCCACGGCGCGACCGCCATCAACATCAGCCAGCGCGAATCGATCTTCCCGATGCGCGATGACGTGGAACGCTGCCTGTGTGTGATGCCCCTGTTTCATTGTTATGCGTCGCACACGAACCTGCACGCGATGGCCTGGCATCGCGGTACGCTCATCGTGCAGAAGCGCTATCACCCGGCAGAAGTGCTGGAAGCGTTCGGGCGCGAGCGTGTCACGCTGTTCGGCGGCAGCCCCACATTGTTCGCGGGATTGATGAATTTCAAGGGATTTGCCGGCGCGGATTTCTCGCACGTTTATCTGTCGTGCTCCGGCTCCGCGCCGTTGCCGGCGGAGATGCTCGGACGGTGGGAGGCACGGACCGGCACCCCCATCATCGAGGGCTATGGCCAGACCGAGGCCGGACCGGTGATCTCGTTTAACCCGGTCAGCGGCGTGCGCAAGCCAGGATCGGTGGGCATCCCGGTGGCGCAGACGGAACTGGAGATCGTGGATGTGGAGACCGGGCAAAAGGTGCTGCCCCGTGGCGGGAAGGGCGAGATCCGGCTGCGCGGTCCCCAACTGATGCGCGATTATCGCAACCGGCCCGAAGAGACGGCGCAGGCATTGCGTGGCGGCTGGCTGTACACGGGAGATGTGGGTGAACTGGACCCGGACGGCTACCTGTTCATCACCGGGCGCAAGAAGGAGATGATCATCGTCTCCGGCTACAACGTGTTCCCGCGCGAAATAGAGGAGGTGCTGGCCGCCGACCCGGTGGTGAAAGAGGCAGCGGTCGTGGGCCGCCCCGACGATTATCGAGGCGAGCTGCCTGTGGCGTTCATCGTTGCGCGGGACGGCGAGCAGGTGGATGCTCTTTCCTTGAGCGCCTACTGCAGCGAACGCCTCGCCAAATACAAGATCCCGGCAGAGTTCCGCATCGTGCCCGCGTTGCCGAAGACCGCCGTGGGGAAAATTGACAGGCTGACGCTCGCTGAGATGGCCAAAGCAAAGAAGTCGTGATGCAAGGCCGTTGCGGGTGGCCCGAATGATGCCGGGGCGGCGGGTGCGAGGATCGCATGTTGGCGGACCGTGTGCCGCCAAGGATGGCGGCACCGAGCCTACATGGATGTATTCACGGCGTGTCCGACAAGATGCGATCGGAGCGCCCGCAGAGACCCGGCGAGCAAGAATATGCCCAATAATGGCGTGCTAAGTATCAATGAGACTCCGCAAATGAACTCTCGCAACAACCCCTTGCTCGTCAATCCTGCGCGTCCACCCCCTAAGTGGTTGGGCGTCATCGGCGCCGGCACCATCGGCCCGGACATCGCTTATTACCTGAAGAGCGAAATAGCGGATCTGCACCTGGTGCTCATAGATGTGCGTCAGGAGGCCCTGGACAAGGCCGTGGATCGAATCCACGGTTACGCCGACAAGGGGCTCGCCCGGGGCAAGCTCACGCCCGCCCAGGCCGATTGCGTGCGGCGCAACATCATCGCCTCGCTGGATTACGAGGCGCTGGCGTACTGCGACTGGGTCTTGGAGGCCGCCACGGAAAACCTGGAGTTGAAGCGCAGAATTTTCTCCCAGGTGGAGGCAATCGTCAGGCCCGATGCCATCATCACGTCCAATACCAGTTCCATACCCGCAGTGCGGCTGTTCTCGCACCTCAACCATCCGGAGCGCACCACGGTCACGCACTTTTTCGCCCCGGCGTTCCGCAATCCGGCCGTCGAGGTCATCCACTGGGACAAGGCCGATCCGGCGGTGGTGGACTACCTGCGCTGGACGTTCTGCACGACCGGCAAGGTGCCGATGGTGACCAGGGACACCGTTTGTTTCATGCTCGATCGCATCTTCGACAACTGGTGCAACGAGGCGGCACTGTTGCTGGACCCGGCGACGCCGGCGCAGATCGACACCGTCGCCGGAGAATTCGTCCACGCCGGACCGTTCTTCGTGCTCAATCTCGCCAACGGCAATCCGATCATCGTCGAGACCAACACGCTGCAGATGGAGGAAGAGGGGGCGCATTACCGTCCGGCGGAGATCTTCAGGACTGCGGGACGCTGGGATACGGTCAAACCCGGAGAATTCGCGAATGTTACGGCTGCGACCGCGGCCGCGATCCGCGACCGCCTGGCAGGGATCCTGCTGTCGCAGTCGGTGGACATTCTGGATCGTCGCATCGGCACGCCCGAGGACCTGGATCTCGGCTGCCGCATTGCGTTCGCCTTTCGCAAGGGACCGCTGGAGCTGATGCGCGATCTGGGCGCGCCGGAGTGTGCGCGCATCCTGGGAAAATTCCAGCAGGATCGTCCCGGCATGCCGATGCCGAAGCAGGACCTGCCCGCGTACCAGAACTTCCGGCGCTTCGTGCTGGTGGACGATGTGGAGGCCGGCGACGGCCGCATCGTCAAAGTGATTACGCTGCGCCGGCCGGAAGCGCTCAACGCCATTCACGACGAGATGACCGACGAGGTACTGGCCGCGATCCGCAGGTTTGAAGACGCCGCCGAGGTCGCCGGCTTCGTGATCACTGGTTACGGCACGCGTGCGTTCTCCGCGGGCGCAGACATCGGGCGGTTTCCCTCCCTGTTGGGCGATCGATATCAATCGGCGGAGTACGCACGGGCCTGTTCGCGCTTGCTGGTGTACCTGGATGCCTGCACGAAGCCGGTAGTCGCGGCATTGAACGGCATGGCACTGGGAGGCGGCCTGGAACTGGCGCTGCGCTGCCACGGCATCGTCGCCACGCACAATGCCTTCATGCAGTTCCCGGAGATCACGCTGGGCATCGTGCCCGGCATCGGTGCGATGGTGGTGCCGTACCGGCGCTGGCCGGAGGCTGCGAACATGTTCCATCACATGCTGACCCGCGCCGAGCGGCTCACGGCCGAGGGGGCCACGGAACTGGGCATCATTGACACATTGGTCGCAGATCACGGCGCGCTGGTGCCGGCGGCCGTGTGGCTCGTGAACGCATTGCGCGGCAAGGGACATCGTGTACCCGATGCACCAGTGCGGATTCCGCCGGTGGTTATTGAAGTCAATGCGCCCCATGCGGCGTCGGGGCAGCGCCTCAGCGCCGAGGTCCTTGAAATCCTGCGCCGGGGCATCCAGGACGCCGCCGCGACCGATTCATTCAGCAAGGCGCTGGAGATCGGCTACTTGGCCTTCGGCGATTCGGCCTGCACCGCCGCCGCGCGGGAAGGCATCTCCGCCTTCGGCGAACGCCGCAAGCCGGATTTTGCGAAGACGGGATGAGCTCCCGGCGTGCGGACGATGCGAACGATCTCCCTGGTCATTCCGGCCTTCAACGAAGCGCAGCACCTCCCGGATTTGCTGTGCAGTGTGTCGGCGGCGCAGAAGCGCTATGCCGGTGGGGCAAAGAGCATTGAAATCATTATCGCCGATAATGCGTCCACCGACCGTACCGCCGATATAGCGCGCGCCCACGGATGCCGCGTGACCACGGTGGAAAAGCGCACCATCGCTGCGGCGCGCAATGGCGGGGCCAGGGTCGCGGCCGGGGAAATACTCGCCTTCGTGGATGCGGATTCGCTGATTCATCCCGAGACCTTCAATGCCATTGAAACTGCCTTGACCGACAGCGTCGTGGTCGGCGCCACCTGCATCCGCATGAGCCGGACTTCTCCGGGCATCGCGCTGACGATGCTGATCGGCAACGCCATCATGCGCATCGGCGGCCTGGATTCCGGGGTCGTGTTTTGCCGGCGCGCCGATTGGGAAGCCGTGGGTGGCTACAACGAAAATTACCGCTTCGCCGAGGATGTGCGCTTCTTATGGGATCTCAAGCGGCTCGGACGATCGCGCGGCCAGAGATTTGCCCGCGCCCTGAACGCCCCGACCATCACGTCAGCGCGCAAGTTCGATCAATACGGCGACTGGCACTGGTTTAATGGTCCCGCGAAGGCCCTGTTCTGGTACCTGTTCAGCCCGGGGAAATTCCGGCGCTTTATCGACGACTATTGGTACCAGCGTCGCTGAGTATTTCAGCGCCGCGGAGGCGGAGGTGGAAGGACGGCCGGTGGTCCGGGCGGCGGAGGTGCGTTGACCGAAGGACCGGTCGCCGCGGTGCGCATGCCCGCCGGCACCGGCACCTGGTGTCCCTTGGCGTACATGCACTGCACGTATGCCACGTCATAGCGATCCTGCATGATCTCGGCGGAGGCGCCGTAGGCGTCGGCGCCGCCGGCGCTGCCCACGAGTAATCCCGCGCCCGCGCCCACGGCTGCGCCGCCGGCCGGATCGCCGGTGGCAGCGCCGATCAATGCCCCCGCTGCAGCGCCAACCGCCGCACCGGCGGCCGCACTGTTCACCGCGCTGTCCGCGGCGGCCTGGGCCGGAGAGATACCGATTGCCTGTCGCGCATATCCCTGGCACTCATAATCATCGGAGCGGAACTGGTTGAAGTTGCTGTGGGTGCCCGGCAGCACCATGACCGACGGGCCGTTGGCCGGCACCGTCGCGCAGCCGCCGATGGCCAGCACTGCTCCCAATGTGGCGAGTCGCAATGGCCGCCGCATCACTGCGGTCCCTGGGGAGAAGTCTGCGGCACGACCTGCAACCACGGACTCGGGCAGGATTGTGCGTAAGGATAATAGGTTCTGGAATCCGGGCAGTAGTACCAGAAGCCGGATGCGGCGGGGCCGGAAGGCGCGGTTTCGCGCTGCACATACACCTGCGGCTCGCGCTCAACAACGACTTGCGTGACGGGATAACGATCAACGTAGTAGTAACCGACACCCGGCCAAACCAGCGGCACACCAATTGACAATCCGAAATGGGAACTCCATCCGTGATGACCGCCGTGGTGATAGCCAATCCAGCCACCGTGCCAGCCGCCGCCGTGACCACCGTGTCCATAATGCCCGCCCCATGCCAGGGCCGAAGCGCCAAATGCCAGCGCCAGGGTTGTAAACAGTGCCGCCAGAGACCGTTTCATCGAGGACCTCCCGGTGATTTGCCAGTTTGACCCATGCGCGCTCCAGTCGTTCGACTCCACCTTTTATCTCCTTGATTCTTGCACCGATTACCGGCAGGTTTTTCGTGATCTCGCGAGCCCGCGGCCCGCCTGACATTGAGCAATACCAGCAAGAACTGCACATCGGAGTCTCCGGCGCGGGAAAGGCAATAACCGGCTAAATAGGTGTTCTGATATATGCTTCAATTTGGAACAGGTATTTAGACTTTTTCACATGCTGTCACGCCGTTCGTTGCTGATTGCAGGTGCGCTGGTCGGGGTGCAGGGTTTGCCGCGCCTGGCGTCCGGAGCCGGAAACACGCCGGCGCTGACCCGGGTTATTCCGAAGTCCGGCGAATCCCTGCCGGCGATTGGCATGGGTTCCTGGATCACCTTCCACATCGGCAACGATCCGGACGAACTGGCGATCCGTCGGGACGTCCTGCGAACTTTCTTCGCGCGCGGCGGTGCGGTGCTGGATTCGTCGCCGATGTACGGCCGGTCCGAGGCGGTCCTCGGTAAATGTCTGCGTGATCTCGATCCCGGGATCAAACCTTTCCGCGCAACCAAAGTCTGGATCCTCGGCCGGCGGTTCGGGATCGAACAAATGCAGCATTCCGAGAATCTGTGGGGGCAGGGCGGGTTTGACCTGATGCAGGTGCATAATGTGCTGAACTGGGACACCCACCTGCCGACATTACGGGAATGGAAAGCGGCCGGGCGCATCCGTTATCTGGGCGTCACCACCTCCCATGGTCGCCGGCACGATGAGCTGGAACAGATCATGCGCACGGAGGATCTCGATTTCGTCCAGTTCACTTATAACATCGTTGACAGGGAGGCCGAGGAGCGGCTGTTGCCGCTGGCCGCGGAGCGCGGAATTGTCGTAATCATCAACCGGCCGTTTCGTCAGGGCGCATTGTTTGATGCCGTGCAGGGGCGGCATCTGCCGGGATGGGCCGCGGAGATCGAGTGCGCCAATTGGGCCCAGATATTCCTCAAGTTCATCATCTCCCACCCGGCTGTTACCTGCGCGATCCCGGCGACGTCGCAGGTGGCGCACATGCAGGAAAATGTCGGAGCACTCTATGGCGCGCTGCCGGATGAAGCCCTGCGCCGCCGCATGGTGGCGGACCTGGCAGGCGGCTGAACGGGCCGACCAAAGAGTCTGCGGCAGCGGTTCAGCTCAGGATGAGTATATCCACGTCAATCAGCAACTCGGCGTCGCCCTGGGTGAACTGGTGATAGAGCTGGCTGCCGATGGTGACGTCGTCGCCCGCGCTCCAGCCATCTCCCATCTCAACCACATCGCCGGCATTGCCGCTGACGCGCAGGACATCGGAGGTCAGGGAGAGATCCAATACTTCGGCGGCGTCCACGATCAGCGTGTTGTCGCCGGTGCCCCGCAGATCGATGATCTCGATGCCGGTAATCGTTCCATCCGGGATGCCGGTCAGATCGACGAGTTTGTCTTTTCCGTTGATCACGAGCCGGTCATTTCCCTCGCCGCCGTCCACCAGGGCATCGGCTGCGCGGAACCTGAAGCGGTCATTGCCGGCATCGCCGTACAGGAGATCGCTCCCACCGCCGCCGATGAGTTCGTCCTTGCCCCCGCCGCCGAAGAGCGTGTCGTCCCCGCCGAAACCGCGCAGGACATCCGCGCCGTCCAGCCCCGACAGCAAGTTGGCCGCGCTGTTGCCGGACATGTCGTCGTTGCCGGATGTACCAATGGCGTTTTCAATGGTCACGTCGTAGGCAATGGCCGTCGCCGAGCGGGCGCCGTGGTAGGTGAACGTGCCCTCCTTCAGGGACAGGGAAATGCCGAAAGTGAGCGCGGAGGCATCCAGGGTATCGGTGCCTCCGGCGTCCCACAGCGTCCGGTAAATGCCGTCCACCTCCAGCAGGTAAGTATCGTCGCCGGTCCGGTACGCCATGTTGGCGCCGTATATGTGCTGTATGGCGAGAATGTCGTTCGGCATCGGCGTGGCGGGCCAGCCTTCCAGCAACGTCGTGCCCGGAGTTTGTTCGTACGACATCACGGTCCATTGCGCCACGTCCTGGTCGTCGATCCCGAGCCGGCTGTAACTGCGTGGCGTGTCGTGCGGATGCTTGAGGCCGAGCGCGTGGCCGATTTCGTGGATGAGCGTGGCGAAATCATCGGTCCCCAGGGAATACGAGCCGGTCCCGGGATCGTCAATGAAGATGTCGCCCTCGGGATGCGGATATTCCTCAAACGTGAACACGAACCCGAACAATGGCGTCGGGCTGGGATCAAAGATAGGCAGGAAGGCGAGACCCACGGCGTCTTCCAGCCGGATCAACCGGTCCCCGGTCGCAACCATCGCGATATCGGCCGTCGTGAAGCGATAAGAGTCGTTCGATTCCAATTCGACAAAATCCACATTCGCCACGGCGGACCAGGCGTCAAAGGCCGCGCGGACCAGAATGAGTTCGGCACTGGTCCACGCGCCTCCGGCGTTATGCGCCGACCATGTCAGGACGACGCCATCGCCGTCCGCCAGCCAGGAACTTCGATCCAGGAGGCCGTCAATGGCCGGGTTGCCGGTCAGCGAAACGAGCGTGGTGCTGGTCTCTGCCATGGTCTCTACACGTTTTCCCAGGGAAGAATTATCGGGGGATGCTGCATTGTAGCGAGGTTCCCCGCGCGGGTTTGCGAACTGCTTCACGCCGCATACTTGCTGGGCGGACTACAATCAAACGCACGGAGCGAGGCCGAAGCTGCGCTTTGGCCGAAACGAGAGGCAAAAGTCCAGGGACGGACTTTTGCATCAACCTGTTAGAATCAGCATAAATACGCTGAACTTGCCTGATGCACCGTGTCTAATCGGCCATGAGATCTCTCCTGCCCGGCTGCCTCGTGCCATTAACGCTGGCGCTGGCATTGTGGCTGCCCGGCGCCGCGCTGGCCCTGAGTACCGAAGATGTCGTGCGGCTGCACGCCAGCGGCTACCCGGACGAGAGAATTCTGGAAGTACTGGCCGCGACGCAGTCCGAGTTCCTGCTCAGTGCGCGCGAAGTTGTCTACCTGGCGCAGTCCGGCGTCGGAAATGCCGTGATCCAGAGCATGTTGGCGGCACTCCCGCAACAACTGGTCATTGAAGCCGGCACGTCAACTTCCGAGCCCGTGCGACCCAAGATCATGCTGGAAGATATTGAGCTGCTGGCGCAAAACCAGGTCCCGGAACCGGTGATCCTCACATTCATCGAGACGCGCGACCTGGCATTTTCGCTGGACACGGAGCGCCTGACGGCGTTGCGCCAGTCCGGCCTGGGGCTGGATGCGTTGCAGTTATTGGTGGAGAAAAGCGCCGCGAATGTGCAGGTCCCGCTGGCGCCGCCACCCGCCACGGTGGCCTACACGGGCGGAGCCAATACCTATTTCTTTGGCCGCTCCGGCTATTCGACCTCATTCGACGATGATTTCCAGTCGCCGTCACCCTACGTGTCGATCCAGAGCGTCGCGTTTTATCCATGGCAATGGGGCTATACGAGTGTTCACCCATTTTATCCGTGGCATTGGGGCTATACCGGCTTTCGGCCGTTTTATACAACTTTCTACCCGATCTGGGGGTATGGATACTTCGGGCACTCCTTTTTCTGCCCCCGTGGCCCGCATCATCATGGACATGGACACCATCATCACGGCAGCGGTCAATACGGTGAACCCGATGGACAGAACGGCAATTGGCCTGGAGATCAACAGGGCGGACCGGGAGGCGGGTATGCCGGCAACCAGAATACCCAGGGGTCCGGCGGTAACGGATACGACGGAGAGACGCCGAGTCACATCTGGTTCGGCGGGTCCGGGCACCACGGCGGCGGCAACCCGGGCAATGGGCAACCCGGAAAGGGCAGCCAGGGAAGCGGGAGCAAAAACAACCCGACACCGGTGCAGGCGGTATTCTCTTTTGGTAGTGCCACGAAAAATGTCGGCAGCACGCAGGCCGTTGTTCCCCGCGTCCTGACCGGACTCGGAGTCATCGCTCCAAATCGCGGCAGCCAGGGCGGCGGGAGCCAGACGCCGGGCCGCATCGCGACACCGACTGGGCAACCCTCCTATACACCCGCGACGATCTGGAATGGAGCACGCACCGGTCCGGTTCCGGCTTCGTCCAACTCTGTCACGTCCGTCCCCTCCGCGGTTTCCGCCGCGCAAGGCGCCCGTGACGGCGCATCCGGCGGCCGCCGCGCCGTAAACCGGGCTACGAAAGGCACATCCGGGAGCGTGTTTGCGTGGTCGGGACGTCGGGAGAATCCGCGGTGATTTCGCCTTCGCGCGCCCGAGTGTCCTGGCGCGCCGGGTTGGCCGCGGCGAGAAGCAGCAACAGGAACGGCAGAATCAAGAGCGCCTTGCGCACCCTTTGCCGGGTAGGTGAGTCGCAACCCGGCACCGGCAGGGCGCACTCCATCCCGAGCGGCACGACCTCTCCGCAGCGCAGCGTGTAGCGGTTTTTCAAACGAGCTACAAGCGACAAGTCATGACGCCACGGAATGTTTTCCTTGTGGCTTGTAGCTTGTGGCTCGTTCCTAGGCCTCCCCGCCCTGCGGCCCCCAGAACACCACCCAGGTGCCGAAGTCCGGGGAAAAAGTCTCGACGCGATGCTCGACCCGCGCGGGAACAAAGAAGCAGTCGCCGGCCGAGAACGCGAAGCGCTCCCCGGCGATGCGGAGCTCGCCGCGGCCGGTGTGGATGAAATACAGCTCGTCCTGGTCGTGGGGCGTCTGCGGGTCGGCACCGCGCGGCGCGTAGTATTCCACGGACATCGTGCCGTGGGCCATCAGCGTCACGAAGAATTCCCCATCGGGCCAGTCAGGGGTCCTCGGACCGGGCAACCGCGCCAGCGCCTCCGACGGCGTGAGCTTGTATTTCATTGCCGGTTGCCGGTGAAGCGGATGCGGTAAATGACGCCGGCGAAGTCGTCGGAAACGAGCAGCGATCCATCGGGCAGGATCTCGATGTCCACGGGCCGGCCCCAGTAGTGATCGCGTTCCAGCCAGCCGGTGGCAAAGTCCTCGTAGGAAATGACTTCGTTGTTTGTCAGCCGCGCCAGGGATACCCGGTATCCGTCCGGTTGCGCGCGATTCCATGAGCCGTGGTGGGCAATGAAAATCTGGTGATGGTATTCCGCCGGGAATTGCTTTCCGGTGTAGAACCGGATACCCAGCGCGGCGCGGTGCGCGGGCATCTCCAGCGCAGCGGGGGTGAATTCCCTGTCGGTGAGCGCGGTCTTGAACGTGGGATCCGGGAGCGACTTGCCGTATCGGTACGGATAGCCGAAATGCAGGCCGGATTTCGCGGCGCGGTTCAGTTCCTCCGGCGGCCGGTCGTCGCCCCATAGATCGCGGCCGTTGTCCGTAAACCAGAGCTCGTGGGTCACCGGGTGCCAGTCAAAGCCGACGGAATTGCGGATCCCGCGCGCAAACACCTCGCGTCCGCTGCCGCCGGGATCCATGTGCCAGATGCCGCCATGTTGTTCATCCGGTTCGCAGATGTTGCACGGTGCGCCCACCGGCACATACAGCTTGCCCTCGGGCGAAAAGCGAATGAACTTCCAGCCGTGGTGTGATTCCTTCGGAAAGGGATCGCCTATGATCTCGGGCGCGGGCGGCCGGTCCAGATGATTGTCAATGTCGCGCAGACGCAGGATGCGCGAGATCTCGGCGATGTAGAGATCGCCCTTGTACCACGCCACGCCGTTCGGATAGTTAAGGCCCTCAGCCACAGACCGGATGATCTCGGCGCGGCCGTCGCCATCGGCGTCGCTCACGGCGTAAACGCGCCCATTGACTCCGTCGTCCGCGGCGGATCGCGTTCCCACATACAGAATCCCGCCGGCACTCAAGGTCATGGAGCGCGCGCCGGGGACCCTGTCTGCATACAGATCGATCACGAAGCCCGGCGGCAACCGGATGCGCGCGAGGCCGTCGGCAATGGAAATGGGCAGCGGATTATTTACGGCCACTGCGGCTGCCATGGCGGGCAGCAACAGCAGTGCCGGCAATGTGCTACTGGCGACGCCGCGCGGCGAAATGTTCACCGGTTCCTGGGCTCCGTAAAGTCGAAAATCTCCGCGGCCGCGGTCCGGATCAGGTCCGCAGCCTGGATCGCCAGGGAATGATACGGCACGCCGCAACCCCCGAATACCTCGCCGCGTTCCGCCAGCTCCCGATCCACGAGGGTGCGCAAACCGGGATTGACAAGGGCAACGCTGCCGATTTCGGCCCCGGTCAGCGCGAGCACATCGGCCGGTGAAGCCAACGACACGTCCCGGATTCCGAGGTGCCGGCGGATCTTCCCGTATGACAGGCGCCGATCGCCGCCGATGATGGCCGCGAGGTATCCCTGTTCGCTGCGCAATATCAGCGTCGGCGCCATCTGCGCCAGTTTGCCGAAACCAAGGTCCGCGCCATCCCTGGCGGAGCTGACCGTTGCGTCATGTCGCAGGATGCGATAACGGGCGTGCGCCGCATCCAGCACGGCGCGCAACCTGAGCACCTGATCGGGTTCCCTGTCCGTCCTGCTTTCGCCGGCGGCGCTCATGGCAGGCTGGTCAGATTGTGACTGCGTATAATGTACAAAGAAACCAGGGGATTTCGGAGGACTGTTCCCTGGCAACACGGAACCGTTCCCCGGTTGGCAAAAGTGTTGCCGGGCCGGGATAATAGGTTGATGCCAGGAATCGGCCCAAGTGACTGTATTCTGCGGCCAATCTGCATGGCGCTGCTTGTCTGCACCTGGGTCGTGGTACCGGCACAGGAAGATCAACGGCGGGAAATTCCCGGCGCGGCCACGGTTTCCGGCGCGCCCGCGGAGGAAGGTGCCACGGCGAACCAGCCGCTCCCGGTGCCGGGGGAACCGGGGCGCGATCCCGTTCCAGTCCTTGATGAAGAATATTTCCTCCCGGATCTCAGCATCGAGGAAATGCCGGAAATCCCGCCCGGCGGCGAACCGCGGCCGGCGCCGGTTCCTTCGCCGGCACAGGCCGAGCCTGTGCCCGTTGTTCCGGCGCCGGACGAAACCGGCTATGTGGTCGCCCCGTCATTGCAACTGTTGGGTGCCGAAGTATTCAGCGGACAGCGTGCAGAACTCAAGTGGACCGCCGGACAGTCTTTTGGCGGGCGCACCCTCGATGTGCCGGTGCTCGTGGCCCATGGGTTGAAAGTCGGTCCGGTATTGTGCCTTACCGCGGCCGTTCATGGCGATGAATTGAACGGCGTGGAGATCGTGCGCCGCGTCATCGGCGACTTGGAACCGAAGGATCTGTCCGGCACCGTGATTGGCGTACCGATCGTCAATCTGCTCGGGTTCCTGAGGGGATCCCGCTACCTGCCGGACCGGCGCGACCTGAATCGCTATTTCCCCGGCAACCCCCGCGGCAGCGCGGCGTCGCGGATCGCCTACCTTTTCTTTGAGCAGATCATCCGCCACTGCAATTATCTCGTGGATTTCCACACCGGCTCCCTGGATCGGACGAACCTGCCGCAGTTGCGCGCCGATCTTTCCGACCCGGGCGTATTCGAGTTCACGCAGCATTTCGGCGCGACGGCGGTGCTGCACCATGACGGCGCCACCGGCACGTTGCGGCGGGTCGCCAGCGAGGCCGGCATTCCTGCCGTCACCTTCGAGCTGGGGGAGCCCCGGACCCTGCAAATCGAACATGTGGATTTCGGTGTTCTGGCCGTGGACACGCTCATTGACAAGCTCGGCATGATGAAGCGCTCCCGTCTCTGGGCGGAAAAGCAGCCGGTGTTTTACGCCTCACGCTGGGTGCGCTCCGACCAGGGCGGAATTCTCATCACGAACGTAAAGTTGGGCGCGAAGGTAGGGGAGGGGGACGTGCTCGGGACGGTGACCAACCCGCTCAGCACCGAGGTCATGCAGGTACGATCACCCTTTAACGGCCGCGTTCTGGGCATGGCCCTCAATCAGTTCGTGCTGCCGGGGTTCGCGGCGTTTCACATCGGCATCGCCACCCGCGAGCCCGATGAGCTGATGAAGGCGGAGATGGAATCGGGAACGCGCGCGCCGTCGGCGCCTGACCGCCCGGACACGGAGGACGCGCCGGAACTGGAAGAGGGGGCGGGAGAGCGGAGTGAATACGACTAAGGAATCTCTGAACAACCCCATCCTGGGGTTGTCAGAGGACGGCAAGCGACCGATTTGTCTGGAACAAATCGGGTCGCCCGAAGGGCGCCCGCAGGGCGCAGGCCACGGATGGTCTGCGACAACAGCGTGGTTTTCGCTTGCCTCACATTTTCAATAACTTGCAGTCATTGAAAATGGCAGAAACTTGCTCCCGGCAGTTTCTGCATTCCCGCCGTCCATGGCGGTCGCAGTGCATGCATCTGACCGCCAGGGAGGGCGGAAATGCAGATGGCGCAGGAGCACGCCATCTGCCCTGCACTG
>JACORW010000019.1 GCA_016179185.1 Gammaproteobacteria bacterium
ATCTCGTATCTCGTATCTCGTATCTCGTATCTCGTATCTCGTATCTCGTATCTCGTATCTCGTATCTCGTTTATCAAGTGGATCGTAGGGACACCTGTATTTATGTGTCAAGCACTTCTTGCAAGATACGCTTCACGCTTCACGAGATACGGTCTATTCGAGATACGCTTCACGCTTCACGAGATACGGTCATTGCATGCCGCCGCGCTTCGCGATTGCATCAAGTTCCATCAAGGTTTCGAGCAACTCCTCCATCCGATCCAGCGGCCACGAATTCGGCCCGTCGCTCAGCGCCCGATCCGGATCCGGGTGCGTTTCCATGAACAGGCCGTCAATTCCCACCGCCACGGCGGCCCGCGCCAGGGCCGGAACAAACTCCCTCTCGCCGCCGGAGCGATCGCCCAGTCCGGCCGGCGTCTGCACCGAATGCGTGGCGTCGAACACCACCGGGCAACCCGTGTCACGCATCACCACCAGCGCACGCATGTCGGACACAAGATAGTTGTAGCCAAACGAGGCGCCGCGCTCGCAGACCATGATCTGATCGTTGCCCGCGGCGCGGGCCTTTTCCACGACCCGGGTCATGTCCCAGGGCGCCATGAACTGTCCCTTCTTGATGTTCACCGGACGCCCCTGACGCGCGACGTTCTGGATGAAATTGGTCTGGCGGCACAGAAACGCCGGCGTCTGCAAAACATCGGCGACGGCGGCCACCTCCGCCAGCGGCGAATCCTCGTGCACGTCGGTGAGCACCGGCACGCCGATCTGGGCGCGCACTTTTGCCAGCACGGCCAGCCCCTGCTCCACACCCGGCCCGCGATAGCTCCTGTGGGAACTTCGGTTGGCCTTGTCGAAAGAGCTCTTGTATATGAACGCCATGCCGAGCGCGGCGGTGATCTCCCGCAGGCGTCCCGCGGTGTCGAGCGCGAGCTGCTCGCTTTCCACGACACACGGACCGGCGATGAGAAAAACCGGCCGGCCCGCGCCGATGTCGAAATCACACAACCGCATTTTTCAATTGCAGGTGCGCCGCGGCGCGCTGGCTCACCGCGGCGCGGATGAACCCGGCGAACAGCGGATGACCGTCCCTGGGCGTGGAGGTGAACTCCGGATGGAACTGGCAACCCACGAACCACGGATGATGCGGAAGCTCGACCATTTCCACCAGCCTCTCGTCGGCCGAGACGCCGGCGATGATCATGCCGTGCTCCTCCAGATCATAGCGGTAGCGGTTGTTGAACTCGTAACGGTGCCGGTGCCGCTCGACGATGGTGTCCTTGCCGTACAAATCGCGCACCAGCGACCCCTCCGCCAGCAGGCACGGCTGCCCGCCGAGCCGCATGCTGCCGCCCAGATCGGACTTCGCGTCGCGCTGCTCCACGCGACCGTCCTTTTCCATCCATTCCGTGATGAGCGCGATCACCGGATGCGGGGTCTGGCGATCGAACTCCGTGCTGTTGGCGCCGCGCAGCCCGACGACGTTGCGCGCAAACTCGATGACCGCAACCTGCATGCCGAGGCAGATACCCAGGTAAGGAATGCCGTTCTCGCGCGCATAGCGCGCCGTGGCGATCTTGCCCTCGATGCCCCGCAGCCCGAATCCGCCGGGAACGAGTATCGCATCCATTCCGCGCAGCCGTTGCACGCCCTGCTTCTCTATATCCTCTGAATCCATGTAGACGATGTTGACGCGGGTGCGGGTGTGAATACCGGCGTGCTTCAGGGCCTCGGACAGGGATTTGTAGGAATCGGTCAGGTCCATGTACTTGCCGACCATGGCGATGTTGATCTCCTGCTGCGGCCGGTCCATGGCTTCCACCACCGCGTCCCATTCGCTCAAATCGGCCTCCGGCACCTGCACGCCGAAATGCCGCACCACGATCTCGTCCAGCTTCTGGGCGTGGAACAGCCGCGGGATTTTGTAGATATTGTCCACGTCCACCGCGGAAATGATGGCGGATTCCGGTACGTTGGTGAACAGCGCCACCTTCTTGCGTTCGTTGGCAGGCAGCGGGCGATCCGTACGGCACAGGAGAATGTCCGGCTGGATGCCGATGGAGCGCAGCTCCTTGACCGAATGCTGGGTCGGCTTGGTCTTGATCTCGCCGACGGTGCCGATATACGGCACCAGCGTCAGGTGCATGAATATGCAGCGCTCCGGTCCCAGCTCCACGCGCATCTGCCGGATCGCCTCCAGAAACGGCTGCGACTCAATGTCGCCCACCGTGCCGCCGATCTCCACCATGGCGACCTCGGCGTCGCCGGCGCCGGCGACGATGCAGCGCTTGATCTCGTCGGTGATGTGCGGGATCACCTGCACCGTGCCGCCGAGATAATCCCCATGCCGCTCGTTCTGGATGACATTCAGGTAGATCCGTCCCGTGGTGTAGTTGTTGCGCCGGGTCATGCGCGTGCGCACGAAGCGCTCATAGTGCCCAAGGTCCAGATCGGTCTCGGCGCCGTCCTCGGTAACATACACCTCGCCGTGCTGAAATGGGCTCATGGTGCCCGGATCGACATTGATATAGGGGTCGAGCTTCAACAAGGTGACCCGGAGGCCACGCGCCTCCAGTATGGCCGCGAGCGACGCGGACGCGATGCCCTTGCCGAGGGAGGACACTACTCCCCCGGTGATAAATACATAGCGCGTCGCGTGGGAATCAGCGCGATTCATGGGGATTTTTGGGGGGGCCTCCCCTGCGGTCCGAAGGAACCGTGGCGGGGATGAAAGAGGCGGCCCGGGAATTCATGTACCGGGAGGACATGATAACAGGTCCGCGCCGTCCGAACTACAGGAGGATGTCCGGGGAGACGAGGCCGGGAGTTGAATGATGGTGGCTGGTGGCTGGCAGATGGTATTTGGAGAGCGGCGTGCGGATGATTTCGATCCACGCATTGAGAATGTGTTTCGGAAATATGGAGAATTGCCATCCACCAGCCACTAGCCACCAGCCACCAGCCACTTTCAGGTAAAATGCCCGCCCCGTAAAAGAGACTACCACGGAGACTGGTCATGCCCCTGTCCGACATCGAAATCGCCCAGAAGGCCAGCAAGAAGCGCATCCTTGAACTTGCGCGGGAACAATATGGAATCGACAGCGAACACCTCGAACCGTACGGGCATTACAAGGCCAAGCTTTCCCTTGAATACATAGATACGCTGAAAAACCGCCCGGACGGCAAGCTGATCCTGACCACCGCAATCAGCCCCACGCCGGCAGGGGAAGGCAAGACCACGACCACCGTGGGACTTGGGGACGCGCTGAACCGGATGGGCAAAAAGACCGTGATTTGCCTGCGCGAGCCCTCCCTGGGGCCGTGCTTCGGCGTCAAAGGCGGCGCGGCGGGGGGCGGCTACGCGCAGGTCGTCCCCATGGAGGACATCAACCTGCATTTCACCGGTGACCTGCACGCGATCACCTCGGCCCACAACCTGCTTTCCGCAATGATTGACAATCACATCAACCACGGCAACCGGCTGAATATCGATCCGCGCCTGATCGCGTGGCGGCGTGTCATGGACATGAACGACCGCGCGCTGCGCAAGATCGTCGTCGGGCTCGGCGGCACCGCCAATGGCTTCGTGCGCGAGGACGGCTTCGACATCACCGTGGCCTCCGAAGTCATGGCCATCCTGTGCCTGGCCGGATCACTGGACGATCTGAAGCAGCGCCTTGGCAACATCGTCGTCGGCTACACCCAGGGCGAGCGCAAACCCGTGCATGCCCGTGACCTCAAAGCCCAAGGCGCGATGGCGGCCCTGCTCAAGGAAGCCATCAAGCCGAACATCGTGCAGACCCTGGAGAACAACCTCGCGTTCGTCCACGGCGGTCCCTTTGCGAACATCGCCCACGGCTGCAACAGCGTGACCGCGACGAAGACCGCGCTGAAACTGGCGCAGTACGTCATTACCGAGGCCGGCTTCGGCGCCGATCTCGGCGCCGAGAAATTCCTCGACATCAAATGCCGCATGGCGGGTTTGAACCCCTCCCTCATCGTGCTCGTGGCGACGGTGCGGGCGATGAAGTACCACGGCGGCGTCAACAAGGAGAATCTGAACGGGGAGGACCTGGCGGCATTGGACAGGGGGCTGGCGAATCTGGAGCGGCACTTCACCAATATCCGCGATCATTACGGCCTGCCGTGCGTGGTCAGCATCAATCATTTCACCCAGGATTCGGAAGCTGAGATCAAGATGCTGCAGGAACGCGTGCACAAGCTGGGCGGCACGGCGGTCGTGGCCCGGCACTGGGCCGACGGCAGCCGGGGCGCAGAGGAACTGGCCCGCACCGTCGTATCGCTGGTGGAAAAATCGAAGGCGAAACACAAGTACGTCTATGAGGACAATGCCAGACTGACGGACAAGATCACCGCCATCGCAACAAAAATCTACGGCGCCGGGCCGGTAACCTTCGCGGAAGCGGCGCGCAAACAGCTGGACGAATGGAACAAGGATTACGGTCATTTTCCCGTGTGCATGGCGAAGACCCAGATGTCATTGACCGCCGATCCCACCGTCCGTGGCGCGCCAAACGGCCACACTTTGAACGTGCGCGAAGTGCGGCTCGCCAATGGCGCCGGGTTCGTAGTCGCCATCTGCGGCGACATGATGACGATGCCGGGACTGCCCAAGGTGCCGGCGGCGGAAAAGATTGACGTGGATGGGAAGGGGAATATTTCGGGGTTGTTCTAAAAACACAAGTGGCTGGTGGCTGGTGGCTGGTGGCTAGTGGTTGGTAAAGGAACCAAAGACTTGACAATTGTTGATTCACTGGGGCGATTTTCCAGTCACCAGTCACCAGCCACTAGCCACCAGCCACTAGCCACTAGCCACTAGCCACTAACTACGGACCTCCGTTCAACGTGATCCGCCTCTATAACTTCGGCCCCTTCTTCGGCCTCCCCGACGCCAGCCCGTTTTGCATGAAGGCGGATGCGTACCTGCGCGCCGCCGGACTCCCGTTCGAAGTTGTGTCGGGCTTTGAAAACCTGCGCCACGCGCCCAAGGGCAAACTGCCGTACATCGAGGATGACGGCAAAATCATTCCCGACTCCGCGTTCATCCTTGCGCACCTGAAGGAGAAATACGGCGACCCGCTGGATGACGGATTGACCGCCGGGCAAAAGGCCTCCGCCCACGCCTTCATCAAGATGCTGGATGAAAACCTGTACTGGTGCATGGTGCATTCGCGCTGGATTGACGATGCACTGTGGCCGACCATTCGCGGCCTGTTTTTCAGCGCCATGCCGGCCCCGCTGCGCGCCGTCCTGCCGCCGATCATCCGCCGCGGCGTGGCCAAAAGCCTGCGCGAACAGGGCATCGGCCGCCACAGTCCCGCGGAAATCCTGGAGATTGCCCGCCGCGACCTGCGCGCGCTGTCGGACTTTCTTGGCGACAAACCGTACTTTTTCGGCACGCAGGTAACCACACTGGATGCAGTCGCCTACGCCTTCCTGGCCGAGGCCGTCGTGCCGCCGCTGAAATGCGAGCTGAACGATCTGGCAACGTCATTCCCGAACCTGGTGGCGTTCGTGGAGCGGTTCCGCGCCCGCTATTACCGCGTTATCTGATGTTTCGTCCCGCCCCGTGCATCCTGCCGGCGTTGCTCACGCTGGCAATCGCGCCCACCTGCGCAGATACCCAGGTTGACAGTTCCACCGCCGCCATCGCGGCACACGTGGATGCGAGCCAGGAAGCCGCGTTTGCACTGCTGGAGCGTGCCGTCAACATCAACAGCGGCACATTCAATCCCGCAGGGGTACGCCGCGTCGGAGATTTGTTCCGCGCGGAATTCGACGCGCTCGGTTTCGCGACGGAATGGGTGGATGGGGCGTCATTCGGGCGCGCCGGTCACCTGGTCGCGCGGCGCGGGGAGCGTGGTCCGCACGTGCTGCTGATCGGCCACCTCGACACGGTGTTCGAGCCGGACAGCCCGTTTCAGAAATTCGAGCGCGACGGCGACATTGCGCTCGGCCCCGGCACCTCCGACATGAAGGGCGGCATCGTGATCATGCTGTCCGCACTGCGGGCGCTGATGGCGATGGGATCACTGGACGAGCTGACGGCGACCGTCGTGCTCACCGGCGACGAGGAGGACGTCGGTGAACCGCAGGCGCCGGCCCGCGCCGCGTTGCTTGAGGCCGCCGACGGGGCGGACATCGCCATCGGACTGGAAAATGCCGATGACAATCCGGCCACCGCGGTGATTGCCCGCCGCAGTTCAACATCCTGGACATTGAAGGTCAATGCGCCCGGCGCGCATTCTTCGCAGATCTTCCGTGACAACGTGGGCGCGGGCGCCATATTCGAGAGCGCGCGCATCCTTGAAGCCCTGCGGTCAAAACTGGCCGGCGAAGACTATCTGACCTTCAATCCGGGCATCATCCTGGGCGGCGCACAGACAACCTTCGATCCCGGCAGCATGTCCGGCACGGCCGCCGGCAAAGGCAACATCATCGCGCCCACCGCGGTTGTCATTGGCGACTTGCGCGCCCTGACCATTCCGCAGCGCGAGCAGGCCAAGATGCGGATGACGGAAATTGTCGCGGCGCATCTGCCCCGTGCCTCGACTGAGATTACCTTCCAGGACAGCTACCCGCCGCTGGCGCCCACCGACGGCAACCGGAAGTTGCTGGCGCTATACGATCAAGTGAGCCGTGATCTCGGCTTCGGCCCGGTGACCGCCGTGGATCCCCGCGACGCCGGCGCCGCGGACATTTCGTTCGTTGGCGGCGTCGTGCCCATGGCGCTGGATGGGCTCGGCCTGCTGGGCGGTGGCAACCGCACCGAGGGCGAATTCGCGGATCTGCGCACCTTTCGCATCCAGACCCAGCGCCTGGCGTTGCTCTTGTACCGGCTCAGTCGCCGGTAGAAATGCCGGCGCCGAAGCCTATGGAGCGCTTCCGCGCGAAGTACTATCCGGCGGCCGCGCAGTGAGCTGAGATACGAACCGGCGAACTCGCAGCGAGCCGGCAGAATCCTTGTCGCAGTCGCCAAAGCAGCAGGCTCGACATTGCCATACAACGGCGGCTCATCCCTGACAGTGAGGGCATCAAGTGGACTGCGCACGGCGCCCCCGCCGACCTTGAGTACGTGGGTGTAGATCATGGTCGTACTTACGTCTGAGTGACCCAATAACTCCTGCACGGTACGGATGTCGTACCCGGACTGCAGCAAGTGAGTAGCGAATAAGTGCCGCAGCATATGCGGCGTAGCCGGCCGGGCAATGCCGGTTCGAACCATTGCGCGCTTGAACGCGCGTGGAAAAGTCTGGTCATATATGTGGTGCCGCCGCCTGACACCTGAGCGCGGGTCCCTCGAATGATCCGCCTGTGGAAACACCCAGAACCAGGCCCATGAGGCCCCCGCGCGTGGATATTTCCGCTCCAGCGCGTCCGGCATTTGTACCCCGGCGCACCGCGCCTCCCGGTCCGCCGCCCACAATATCCGGGCATAATTGCGAAAGGCTTATGGTCGCGGCCGTTGGCGAAAGCTCAAAGGGGTTGCGACCGTCCGATTGCCGAATGGCGCAGAGCACCGTGTGGAGCTGCACTGGTATGAAGCACACGGAATTGGAAAACGCGATATGAAGATCAAACGCTACCTGGACTAATCATGAAAAGACCGAGCAAGCAGTTTGCGTTGTGCATTGACAATACCGGCTACAAGGCCTCCCTTATTCCCGGCAAGGTGTATCGCCTCATGCCGGACGCGAAGGCGGCGAAGGACGATTTCGTCCGCATAGTTGATGAAAGCGGCGAGGATTATCTGCACCACAAGAGTCATTTTGTGTTCGTCGACTTCCCGCCGTCAGTGAAGAGGCAAATCCTTGCCCTGGAAGTTGCCAGTTAACCATCGCTTCGAAGCGACGCGTAACCGCGCGCTTCAAGCGAAGCGTTGTTGGGCGGCGTGCGCAATGACATGTACCTCAGCCCGGGACAAAGCGTGAGGTTAGAGTAATGAAGGTTGCCTTTGGGATGAAAGCTCATTCGGGCTGGGCAGCCCTTGTCGTCGTCGGCAAAACTGATGGCGATTTTCTAGTGATCGACCGGCGCCGCATCGAGCTCGTTGAGGAGGAGTGGGCAAAGCAGCCGTATCACGCTGCAGAAGACTTAAAGCCGCGTGCGGCACGAGATGTGGTTAAGCGCGGTGTCGAAGCGGCACATCGGATCGCGGTCCGAGAGATGCGAGCGGCGGTGAAACGAGCGCAAGATCAGGAAAACGAAGTTACAGCCTGCGCAGTGCTTGTCGCCAACCCCATGCCCGACTGGAGCATCGAGGAGATCCTCGCGGTGCATTTCCGCATGCACAAGGCCGAGGGCGTTCTGTTCCGGGATGCGCTGGTCCGCGCGGCCAAAGCGTGCGGGCTGAGGCTGGTCGCGATCCCCGAGAACGTCCTGATGAAGCACGCCAAGAGTGCACTCAGAGTTTCGGAGAGCGGCCTGATGAAGGAGGCTGTGATGCTCGGCAAGGCTGTCGGGCCTCCTTGGGGGAAAGACCAGAAAGACGCTGCTCTCGCTGCCCTGGTCGCGTTGCGGGGATGCTCGAAATGAGGAGAAACGCCGCCCAACTACCGGTTCCATCGGACGGCGGTGCGCGCAACCGCTGAACCGGAGCGTTATGCGACTTGAATGAGACGGAGGTTCAATGCCGCCGAAGATCAGGGATTTGATCGCGGAACTAAAGCGCGCTGGATTTTTGGATCGCGGAGGGAAAGGAAGTCACAGAAACTTCGTGCATCTGAAGGTTGCGGAACCGGTTACAATTTCCGGTAGCCCCGGTGAGGATGCGCAGCATTACCAGGTTAAAGCAGTGCGTTTGGCGATAGAGGAGTCGAACAGATGAAAGACAGCGCTAAGTACGTAAAGATTGTGGAGTGGTCTGAAGAAGACCAATGTTACGTTGGTAGCGCGCCCGGATTGATCTTCGGTGGGTGTCATGGGCAGGACGAGAAGGCCGTTTTTGATGAGCTGTGTCAAATTGTTGAAGAGGCGATAGAACTTTACCGGAAAGACGGCAAGCCATTGCCTCCTCCAACGTCCGGCCGGGACTATGCCAACAAACTTCAGAACGTCGCATAACACGTCACTCAACCGGATGCCGGAGGCGGTCCCTGCCTCCGTGAATCGCTCTGTGGCCGGCGCCGGTTACTTCAATCGTTATACGGGTGTTGATTTGCACTCAAAACTGACCCACGTATAGACACTGTCCTGCTCAAGACCTGAGCAGGAGAACAGAGGAGTGTCGGACCAGATCACGATGTCGGCCAGTTGTCCAGGCGCGAGCGTCCCCACGCACCCTTCGTCAAAGGCCGCGTAGGCAGCGCCGGAAGTATAGGCTTCGAGCACAGTGGCCAGTGGCAGGCGCTGGGACGGGACGAAGCCGCCAGGCGGCTGGCCCGCCGGGGTCTGCCGGGTCAGTGCCGTGTGCAGGCCGGGACGCAGGTCCAGTTCCACCACCGGCCAGTCGGTACCGAATGCCAGGCGTCCGCCGGCGTCGTGAATGCTTTTCCACGACCACGCCCGGGACGCGCGTTCCGGGCCCAGGTTGACGGCCCAGACTTCGAGGATGTTCTGATTTGGACTGGCATGAAACGGCTGCTCGGTCTCGCTCCCGACGGCGATGATGCGATTGCCGCGGATGGCGATGGACTCCGGGAATCGCGCCGGACTGCCCGGGACGAAGGCGCGCGCATTGACAATGATCACATCCGCGCTTTCGTCCGCCGCGGCGGGGAACGCAGCCGGCGCCAGCAAGACGCACGAAAGCAGAACTGCGCAACCTCGCCGGCAGCGCAGCCGGGACTTCACGCCGGCCTCCCTCCCCGCCACCGGCTTACGGGGTCCCGGTCTCGATGAAGCGCCGCAGCCGCTGCATCTGCATGGCCAGCACCTGGTCCACCGGATTTCCTCCTTTAGCCCTTTTTACTTTGTACTTTTCACTTGTTGCTCGTGGCTTGTCGCTTGTAGCTGGTTTCTTGTGACTTATGACTTGTAACTTGTGACTATCTCCTGATACCTGAAACAATCCACCACATGATCGTTGACCATCCCCACCGCCTGCATGTGCGCATACACGATGGTCGAGCCGACGAAGCTGAATCCACGCGCTTTGAGGTCCTGTGACCAGGCATCCGAGATCTCCGTGCGCGGAGGCAGGTCTTTCATGGTCCGGCGCCGGTTCAGGATCGGCGTGCCGCCGACGAAGCCCCACATGTAACGGGAGAAAGTCCCGAATTCCCGGCGTACTTCGATGAACTCCTTCGCATTTCTGATCGCGGACCGGATCTTCAATTCATTGCGCACGATACCGGCGTCATGCAGCAGCCGGCGCACGTCTTTCTCGCCGTAACGCGCGACGCGGTTGAAATCGAAATTGTCGAATGCCGAGCGGTAGGCCGGTCGTTTCCGCAGGATCGTGATCCAGGCAAGCCCGGCCTGGGCGCCTTCCAGGACCAGGAACTCGTACAGCTTCCGGTCGCTGTAAACGGGCACGCCCCACTCGCGGTCATGGTAGAGCTGGTAGAGCGGATCGGAGCCCGCCCAGGCGCAACGGGTGATGTCTTTTTTCACGCGGAGAATCCGGCGTAGGATAGCCAAATCATATCCCAATCCGGTTGGAGATCAGGCAATGAGCTGGCATGGGCGCATCCTGCGCGCGAATCTGACGCACGGTACGATGGTCGCGGAACCGCTCAACATGGAGTGGGCGCGCGACTATCTGGGCCAGCGCGGACTGGGCACAAAGTACCTCCACGAAGAGGTGGATCCGGCGGTGGACGCGCTGGCGTCTGAAAACAAGCTCATCTTCGCGACCGGTCCGCTGACCGGGACCGCGGCATCCACCGGCGGTCGCTATTCGGTGATCACCAAGGGGCCGTTGACCGGTGCCATCGCGTGCTCGAACTCCGGCGGCAAATTCGGCGCCGAGTTGCGCCTGGCCGGTTACGACATGCTCATCATCGAGGGGCGCGCGCCGCGCCCGGTCTACCTCTACATCCGCAATGACGAGGCGCAGATCCTGCCCGCGGATGAATTCTGGGGGCAGACCGTATGGGTCACGGAACCCGGACTGCAACAGCGGCACCAGGATCCGCGCATCAAGGTCGCCTCCATCGGCCGCGCCGGCGAGTACGGCAACCGTTTCGCCTGCGTCGTCAACGATCTGCACCGCGCCGCGGGCCGCTCCGGCGTGGGCGCGGTCATGGGTTCGAAGCAGCTCAAGGCGATCGCGGTGCGCGGGACGCGGGGCTGCAACGTCAAGGATCCGGAACGGTTCAGTGAAGTCGCAGCCAGAACGCACCGGGAGATGCGTGCCAACCCGGATCGGGCCGGCATGACGCGCTACGGCACCATCATGATGGTGGACGTGACGCAAAACTTCGGCACGCTGCCCACGCGCAACAACCGCGACGTGCAGTTCGAGGGTGCGGATCGCATCAATGCCCAAGCCATGCACACACCGAACGCCGGCGGCCACACCAATCTCATCGGGCACGGCGCGTGCTTCGCCTGCACCATCGCCTGCGGCCGGCTCTGTCATATTGATCCAAACCACTTCTCGGTACGCAGCAAGCCGCAGTACCACATTGCCTCCGGCGGGCTGGAATACGAAACCGCGTACGCACTCGGCGCCGCCGTCGGCGTCGGCGACATTGACGCCGCTACCTATTGCGGCTTCCTGTGCAACGAGGACGGCATGGACCCCATTTCTCTCGGCGGCACGATTGCGGCGGCCATGGAACTGTTCGGGATTGGCGCGATTTCCACACGCGAGACCGGCGGTATCGAATTGCGTTTCGGCAACGCCGAGGCGCTGGTGGGCGTCACCGAACTCACGGCGCGCGGCGAGGGTTTCGGGCGTGACATCGGCCTCGGGTCGCTGCGCCTGTGCCGGAAATACGGCCACCCGGAACTCTCCATGTCGGTGAAGGGGCAGGAATTCGCCGCCTACGACGGCCGCACGATGCAGGGCATGGGACTCGGCTACGCCACGAGCAATCGCGGCGCCTGCCACCTGCGCGCCAGCACCTACACGTCGGACTTTGAATCCACCGACTGGCGCGTGAAACCCGGGGTGTGCAAGGACACCCAGGACGACATCGCCGCCGTGGACTCCAGCGGACTGTGCCTGTTTACCGGGGAGCTCGGCCTTTCGTTCGAGCGGTTTGCAGAACACGTGGACGCGGCCTGTGACGGGGAATGGGACGTTGCGCGCCTGCGTGCGACCGGCGAACGCATCTGGAATCTGGAACGGCAGTTCAATCTGCGCGCCGGATTTACCGCAGCGGACGACACGCTGCCCGGGCGGATGCTCAGCGAACCTGCCCCCAGCGGCACGGCCAAGGGTCTGGTCAGCCGCCTCGACCTGATGCTGCCGGAGTATTACCGGCTCAGAGGCTGGGACAGCAATGGTGTTCCGACGGCGGAAACACTCCAGCGACTGGGGCTGCGATGAAAATCACCCTCCGCCTGCTCGGTAATCTGCGTCAGTATCTGCCTGTCGGAAGGGAATTCAGCGATATTGAGCGTGACTTTGCCGACGCTACGGCACCGGCGGATCTCCCCTTGCAAGTCGGCATTCCCGCCGGGACGCCACTGATGTTCGTCCTGAACGACACGCGCTTGACGACGGAACAGGCGGCACACACTCAGCTCGCACACGGGGACCTGCTGATCATTTCGCCGGCCGTCAAGGGTGGCTGACAGGCGTGGGTACGATAGAATGAAGGACTCCACCGGGGATCTCTTCAAGCCAGTGAGCAGGCAAATCCGATTCGGCGCCTATGTGCAGGAACTGTCGCTGCACCAGCGCCAGTTGAGCTACAACGCCCTCGCCCCGGAAATTCGCAGGGATACCCTCGGCAACGATCTGCCTTATCGCCCCAGGCGCCTCAAATTGCGCGCCATTGATTATTACCGGTTGAGCCAGCCGTATCTCAGCGTGCGGCTGCGGGATCAGTTTCGCGCGGTGGCGCCGCTGGCTGTGTATCTGTTCCTGTTCCAGTTGCTGATCCTGAAGCAGTCGGTGACGGAAGCGGGAACCATCGGGCTCGGCCTGATGGCAGTGGTGTTCGGACTCATGTTGTTCATGGAGGGACTCAAGGTCGGATTGATGCCGTTCGGCGAGACTATCGGCCATTCGCTGCCGCAGAAATCCACCCTGCCCATTGTGATTGGCGTGACGTTCCTGCTGGGCATCGGCGTCACGCTGGCGGAGCCCGCGGTCGGGGCGCTCAAGATAGCCGGCTCCTCGGTGGATGTCCGGGAAGCGCCGTACCTGTATGCGCTGCTCAATCAATGGTCCTGGGCACTGGTGTTGACGATCGGGATAGGCGTCGGCGCCGCTGCGGTGCTGGGGACGCTGCGCTTTCTGCACGGCTGGAGCCTGAAACCGCTCATTTTTGTGACGCTGGTCCCGACCCTGGGAGTCACCGGATTTCTGGTGGGGGACCCGGATCTGCGCGCGATCCTGGGCGTGGCCTGGGACAGCGGCGGCATCACCACCGGGCCGGTCACGGTGCCGCTGGTGCTTGCGCTCGGCATCGGCATCGCCGCGGCCGCCGGCAGCGGCCGTTCATCGTTGTCCGGCTTCGGGATCGTGACACTGGCCTCGCTAATTCCGGTGCTGTGCGTGATGTTGCTCGGCATGGTGCTGGCGGAAACCATTCCTGCCGACGAAATCATCGCCTCGGCAACGGCAGCGGCAGCCGGGTCCGCCGCGCCCGCCTGGTACCAGCGCACGCCCTGGGCCGACATCCTCCTCGGCTTGCGCGCGCTCGTGCCGCTGATTGCATTTCTTTATGCGGTGCTGACGTTGTTATTGCATGAAACCGTGCGCAACCGCCTGACCACTTTCTATGGACTCGCGTTGTGCATCGGCGGCATGTGCCTGTTCAACGTCGGGCTGAGCTATGGCCTGGTCAAACTCGGCGGGCAGTCCGGCGGCATGATTCCGGCGGCGTTCATGCAGGTGGGGCTGGTGCAGGGGTCGCCGCTGTTTGCAATATCACTCGGCATGACCGTCGCCTTTCTGTTCTCGTGGTTCCTGGGATACGGGGCGACCATGGCGGAACCGGCGTTGAACGCCCTGGGATTCACGGTCGAGAACCTCACCAACGGGGCCTTCAAGAAATCAATGCTGTTGCATGCAGTGTCGGTTGGCGTGGCCACCGGCATCGGGCTCGGCGTCCTGAAGATCGTGCTCGACTGGTCGCTGGGCTGGCTCCTGATTCCAGCCTATATGCTGGCACTGGCGCTGACGGTCATCAGCACTGAAGAATACGTGAACATCGGCTGGGACAGCGCGGGTGTGACCACCGGTCCGGTCACGGTGCCGCTGGTGCTGGCCATCGGCTTGGGATTGGGCGACGCCGTGGGGGCCGTGGAAGGGTTCGGCATGCTGGCGCTTGCGTCGGTGTGCCCAATCATCTCGGTACTGGCCACCGGCGTCTGGGTGCAGTGGAAGATCGAGCGCCGGCACGCGGCCGAGGACATTGAGGTTGCCGTCACGGAGGCGGCGCACGCATGAACAAACGCGACTTGATCGTGTTGACGGATGTGGCGTTGATTACCTGCATCGTGCAGCGGGGCATGGCGGATGCCGTGGTACAGGCGGCGCAGGATGCCGGCGCACAGGGCGCGACCATTTATTACGCGCGCGGCGGCGGCGTGCGCGAGCGCCTCGGCATTCTGGCGCTTGCCGTGGAGGTGGAAAAGGAGATCATCAACATCGTCGTCGCCTCCGACCACGTGGACCGCGTCTTCGAACGCATGTACGTCGCCGGCAAACTGGACACGCCGGGCATGGGGTTCCTGTACGTCACGCCGCTGGAGAAAGCCGGCACGTTCATTCCAGCGGAGATCGCCGACAAGCTGCTGGGCGCGCGCAAGTAGCCATGGCCACAATCCGCATCCTGCCGCCGCAAAAGCGCATCACCTGCATCCTGCCCCATGGAATTGCACTGGATGTGTTGCAGCGACTCAAGGATGAGAAGGGGATCATCGAGGCGCACATGAATAGTGCGCGAGGCATGGGCAAGCTGACGCCGCTGGCCCATCGCGGCGTCGGCGAGCAGACGGAAAAGGACATAGTGAACGTCGTCGTCTCGGCGGCCGAGGCCGACGAGATTTTCGAGTACCTGTATGATGCCGCCCGCATCAACCGGCCCCACGGCGGCCTGATCTACATGACCGCCCTCGGCCACACGACACCGTTCGTGCTGCCGGACCTGCCGCAGCAGCAGCCGGGTCCGCTGCCGGCGGATTGACGGGCCGGGGCCGCGTTCCCGCGGCCGCCTGTCGCCTCATTTCGGTTTACCGCCCCCCGGAACGCCGTCGCGTGCATCCTTCAAGCCGGGGCGGGAAATTCGAACCTGTAGCCGACGCCGTATACGGAGCGAATCAAGTCCAGTTCCGGCGCCGCCCCCTCCAGTTTGCGGCGCAGCTTCTTGATATGGCTGTCAATGGTCCGGTCGCTGACGACGCGGTGATCCGGATAGATGCCGGCCATCAGGCGACCCCGGGAGAAAATGCGCCCGGGTTCCGAGACGAGCAGTTTCAGCAACTGGAACTCCACCGCGGTAAGCGCCACCGTCTGGTTGCCGATGCGAACTTCGTGCCGGCCTTCATCCAGACTCACGAGGCCGTCGTCAACCGGCGTGGCGGCGGCGCGGCGCAACACCGCCTTGACCCGCGCCACGACTTCGCGCGGACTGAAGGGTTTGCAGACATAGTCATCCGCACCGATCTCCAGCCCCAGCAGCCGATCGATCTCTTCGATGCGCGCAGTGACCATGATGATCGGGACGGCGGAAAAGTCGCGCACCTCCCGGCAGATCGCAAGCCCATCCTTGCCCGGGAGCATCAGGTCGAGCAACACCAGCGCGGGCCGGATTGCGCGGATCGTCGCCACGGCATGCAGGCCATTGCCGACAATCCGTGTGGAAAAGCCCGAGCCGCGCAGGTAATCCTGCAGCAAACCGGCGATTTGCGGTTCGTCCTCGACGATGACGATGGTTTTTCCGGCGTCGTTCATACCGGCGTGGCCAACGGTAGTTCCACCTGGATCCACAATCCGCCCAGCGACGAGGCCTGCGCGCTGATACGCCCGCCATGGGCCTCGATGATGCTGCGGCAAATGGAAAGTCCCAGGCCGGAGCCCCCGGTGGCGCGGCTGCGCGACGCATCCACACGGTACAGCCGCTCGAACAGGTGCGGCAGGTGTTCTGCCGGTACAGCCGGCGCGGAATCGCGAACATCCACGACCGCGAGGCCAGCGCGCCTGCCAAGCCCCACCTCCACGCGACCGCCGGGGTCGGTGTAACGCAGAGAATTTGCCAGCAGGTTCGAAAACAACTGCTTCAAGCGGTCCGCATCGCCCATCACGGTCACCGGCGCATCGCAGGACGACAGCCAGGCCAGCTCGATGCCGCGCGCGGCGAACTTGTCCTGGTGCGCAGCCACGCACGCCGTAATAACCGCCTCCAGTTCCAGCGGCCGCTTCTGATAACTCAGCGCGCCGGCATCGGACAGTGATAGCTCATACACATCACCGACCAGCCGGGTCAGATTGGCCGTTTCGTTGTGCAGCACCTGCAGGCGCTCCGGACTCGCGGGGCGAATGCCGTCCTGCATGGCCTCGATCTCCCCCTGCAGGATCGAAAGCGGCGTACGCAGTTCGTGCGAGATGTCCGCGATCCAGCGCCGCCGGGATCGCTCCTGGTCGCGCAGGGACCCGGCCAGCGTATTGAAATCCTCGGCCAGTTGCCCGAGCTCATCGCCTGCGCCGCGTGCCAGACGCGTGTCGTACTCCCCCGCCGCCAGCCGCCGCGTCCCCTCGGACAGCTCGCGAATCGGCCGGACCAGATGCCGCGACAGGGGCCAGGCCATTATCGCGGACAGGGCAAGCACCAGCAGCGCAATCGCCATCAGCGCGTGCCGATGCCGCTCGGAGAAATACAGATCCTGACTGTCCGTCAGACCGGGCGGCGGCCGGATACCTAGGAACCCGACCTCGCGGCCGGCGACTTCAATGGGCAGTAAATCCAGTTCTTCCGCCCTGCCCAAGCGCCCGATCACGGGGCGCCGGTCGGCATCCAGCAGCACCGTGGGGCGGATCGGCGGCGGCAGGCGCTGGCTGAATGTCACGCCCGGCGGTCCGGCGATGAAAAACGGCGCCCCGGGCAGCACTGCGGTCCAGTCCGGCCAATCCGCGCCGCCGTGGCGCCGCCACTGAATGCGCAGGAAATTGATCGTCTGTAATTCCTGGAACACGAAAGGATTGCGGCGCAGCCGTTCCCAACCGCCGCTCCTCTGGTACTCCTGACCCAGCGCCGTCACCAGCTCCTGCTGCGCGGCCCGCTCCATCGAGCTCACATAACGCAGGAAGCCGCGGTCGAAGCTCCATTTTACCAGCAGCCACATGACCAGCACCGTGCCGGTGGTCACGACGACCAGTGTCAGCAGCACTTTGTATTTGATTCCCAGATACATGGCTTTTCTCATCAGTTTGATGCAAAAGTCCATCCATGGGGCGCCACAGAGTGATGCAAGACCTGGTCTTGCATCACTCTGTTTCTGCCGCCCTGCCATTGGACCACGCGGGCGCCAAGTTTATCCGGGGGCCGGCGCGGCGGCGGCCGGTCACGGCGGCATATCCATAATGTTTGCGCTTTTGCCCGCGACTCCTCCGCACACGGCCCCATGCACATTTCTTTCCCGATTCACGCGCAACTCTGCGGCATAATGCCGGTCGAATTTCCGAGCGCGATCGCGCGGCATCCGGGGGAGCACCCGAAGTCTTCCCATACCAAGGAGAGTGACGATGAAAACACTGAATCGTTTTGCCGCCCTGGCCCTGTGCGCCCTGCTGGCCGGGGCAGGTTCGGCGCACGCGGACGAAAGTGCCGCGGCGACACCCAAGGGCCCGCAAATGGAACAGGAACTCGGGCTTACCCCCGATCAGGCACAGCAGGTGCGAACCATCATGCAGGAACAGGCGGAAAAGCGCCGCTCTCTGTGGCAGAACACCGCGGACCGGAAGGCAGTCCACGAACAGATGCGCGCCCTGCATGAGGAAACGCGCCAGCGCCTGTCCGCCATCCTGAGCGCGGAACAGATGGCGCGCATGGAAACGCAGATGCAGGAAAGACACGGGCAGCGCGATCAGGAACCGGGCGAACACATCGCCAGGGAGCTGCAACTCAGCGCCGAACAGGAGACCAAGGTGAAACAGATCTTTACGGAGATCCACGCGGAGCGACAGGCAATCATGGATGCCGACACAGACCGGGAGGCGAAGCATGGCCGGATGCAGGCGCTGCACGCCGAGATGCGGGAGAAAATGGCGGCGGTGCTGGACGCCGGGCAACTGTCCCGTTTCGACGCGATGCACACCCGCCACATGCAGCGCATGGAGCGACGTGACCGCTGCCGCGAGAAGCAGGCGGACGGTGAAGTGGGCTCCCCGGACCCCGGCTCGGGTTGATACCCACCTGAAATTGCGCCATCCCTTCCCCCTGCTCGTTTCGAGACGTGCAAGACTTTGATCCATGGCCCGCATACAAAGTTTTGCACCGATTGCCGGCGCCGCTGCGCACACGCTGATCCTCGGCAGCATGCCGAGCCGGGCGTCGCTGCAGGAAAATCGCTATTACGCTCACCCGCGCAATGCCTTCTGGCCCATTCTGCGGGAACTGCTGAATGTCGGAAAAGACGCTTCATACGCCAGCGGGGTCCGGGCAATGCGGGCCGCCGGTATCGCCCTGTGGGACGTCATTCACGCCTGCGCCCGGAAAGGCAGCCTGGACTCACTTATCCTGCCGGGGTCCGTCACCATCAATGATTTTACGTCGTTCTTCCGGTCCCACCGCCGAATTGCGCGCGTTTTTTTCAATGGCGGAACTGCGGAGCTGCTGTTCCGGCGCCATGTGCTGCACCGGCTCGACTACCCGCCATCGCAGCTAATTCGCCTGCCATCCACGAGTCCCGCCAATGCCGTCCTCTCGCTGGACCGGAAGCTGGAGGCGTGGCGGCAGATTGTTCAGCCGGTGACCGTCAATCGTCCGGCACCGCCCCTTCCCGCTTCCAGGCTTCGCCGCAGGCGCTCCACCGGCGCGTCAACCAGCACGTAGACCAGCGCCGCCATGCCTAGCGAGAAGACGATAATGGCGGCTTCGGTCGCGAAGGTTCCCCCGGATACACCCTGCAGGTTCACAACCGTGCCGATAACGAATCCGTGCACCAGATACAACGGGTACGACAATTCCCCGATAAGCCTGTCATAGCCCCAGTTCCTGGAGATCCGGAAGACGAACGGCAGTGAAACGGCGAGTCCCAGGTAGAACGTCCAGTGCGTGTGCGTGTCGTAGTGGTCGCCTTTCTCGAGATACAGAAAGCTGCCCGCCATGGATTGGCTGCCTGCCCAGTAGAGAAACAGCGCGCTTGCCGCCATCCCGGCTGCCTTGGCCCACCGTAAGCGCGCACCGGTTTCGAGCGCGCACAGCCAGGCATGGGCATGGTAGCTCAGCGCACCGAGGCAGAAGAACGTCAGCGTACTCGCGGGAAACCTGGAACCCCAGACGGTGGGCGGCCAGACATCCGGCTGCAGTAGGATCGCGGTCCGAAGGACGAGGGACAGCAGCAGTCCCGCGAACACGCGGCGCCAGCTCGTGACGATGAATGGAGCGATTGCATAAAACATCAGTTCCGAGGACAGCGACCAGGCCTGCCCGATAATCATGTATTCATTCCGGAAGTATTCCGGGCCGAGGGCGGCCAGCGCCGAATCGACGACGGCGTTCTGCCCGCCCTTCACCGGCGTCATCAGCACCGTCTGGAACAGGTCCTGACCGACAATGAACACGTTCATCAGCACAAGGGAAATCTGCTTCCAGAGCTCGAGCCGGAAGTACTCCGCGAACGCCGCCTGGTTTGCGGCGTGCACCATCACGCCGGCGATCAGGACGAACAGGTAGGCCGGGAAGATCCGCAGCAGGCGGGCTTCGTAGAAGCGCCTGCGCCAGCTGTCCATGCCGCGGTATTTCTCGTTGATGACCAGCGCCATGTAAAAGCCGGATATCACGAAGAACGCCATGACCGCGGCGCCTGCGTCCAGCCATTGAAACGACCGCTGGGAAAGATGGTGAATGACCACCGACAGCGCCAGAAACATGCGAATCATGCCCATGATCTCATCTCCGCGTCAGCAGACGCTGGCGACATCAGTGCTCGCTGGGTGCCGCGCGGTGGCTCCCGGGGTGTGCCAGCTATTGCTGTGCCGGCGTCTTCAATTCGCTCAGCTGACGTCGCCAGGGATCGTGGCGCTCGACGATTTGGCCGATGATCACGCGCTCCATGACATTCGGGTAGCGGGCCAGCACGTGATCATGGGCGCCGCCCGGATCGGCACAGCAATCCGCCACGATTGCTACAAGGTAGCCGCGCTGGGCCGCCGCTGCCCCGGTCAGCAGCACGCACACCGCGGTATCCATGCCTGCGACCAGCAGGTAGCGTTTCCCCGCGCGCTCGAGCCAGGCCGGCACTGCCGGACTGAGAAACGCGTCGTAGGTCTGCTTGTAAATCACCGGTTCCCCGGGACGCTCGCTGGCGCAGGGCAGCACCTCGGCGCCGGCCGTACTATCGATACATGGCAGGGACCCCAGCAGCCGGTAACGCACCATCCAGTCGGTCCCGTCCGGTTTGAACCGCGCGCGGATGTGCAGCACATCCAGGCGTTCCGCGCGGCACAATTCCAGCAGCCGCGCGACGTTGCTTTCGAATGCCGGAAATTTCTGTTCCATCCCGGGGCGCCAGAAGTCGCGCTGCACATCTATGAGCAGCAATGCAAATTCACCCCAGTTGCGCGCGCCCATGGTTTCACCCGGCGCGGCGCGCCTGATCTGCCAGTGCCTCGAGACCCGCGCCGCTCAGGCGGAACGTGGTCCACTCATCCATGGCCACCGCACCCAGGGATCGGTAGAAACCGATGGCCGGCTTGTTCCAGTCCAGCACCGACCACTCCAGCCGGCCGCAACGCCGCTCTCGGGCGGTCCGGGCGACATGCGCCAGCAACGCGCGGCCGATGCCGCGGCCGCGGAACTCCGGGCGCACGTACAAATCTTCGAGATAGATGCCGGGACGCGCCAGAAACGTGGAATAACTGTGGAAATACAACGCGAACCCGGCCGATTGTCCTGCGTCCTCCGCGATAATCGCTTCCGCAACGGCATCGGGACCAAACAACGACTCTTTCAGGAGTTCTTCCGTCGCCCCGACCTCGCCGGAAAGTTTCTCAAACTCCGCCAGCTCGCGAATGAGCGCATGAATGAGCCCGACATCGCTGCGCGTCGCGGCACGAATATGCGTCATGGCCTGTATTCCGCCACGGGCGCCGTACCGGCCGCCGCCGCCTGATCATAATCAATCAGCCAGGGCTCCACGCGCGCCGCCGCGATCCATTCCGCGACATCCTTGTGCGCACAGACGGCTTCGACATAGCGTTGCGCGGCCAAGTTGAGCCGCGTGCCGTAGGTCACGAAACGCGTCGCGACCGGCGCAAACATGCAGTCGGCGCCGCACCAGTCTCCGAACAGGAATGCGCCCTCTGCGCCGGAACGGCCGCGACAATCGGACCAGATCCGTTCGATGCGGCGGACATCGGCTGCAACCGCATCCGAGTAACTGCGCCCGGGCTTGCGCGCGCGGATATCCATGGGCATGGCGCGCCGAAGCTCCGCGAATCCGGAATGCATCTCGGCGCACAGGGACCGCGCGTGGGCGCGCCTTACCGGATCGACGGGCCAGATGCGGGCCGTCGGGAATTGCTCGTGCAGGTATTCGGCAATGGCAAGGGAATCCCAGATCACTGCGTCCCCGCAGCGCAGGCACGGCAGAAATCCGGACGGGCTTACCGCGTGAACTTCGGATTTCGAGGCCGCCGTGCTCAGGGGGATCAGGCGCGCATCGAAGTTCAACCCGCTGAGGCGCGCCAGCAACCAGCCCCGCAACGACCAGGAAGAGTAGTTTCGATTGCCGATATACAGCACCGCGGTCATGGCGGAGGCGGATCCCGCAGTGTCGCGACGGCAATCTCCAGGAACTTGTCGGTGGACAGAAATCCCTTGCCCAGCGCCGGCTCGTAGTCCGCCAGCGGCTTCGCGGCGACGATCTCTTCCAGCGTCTTGCCCTGGCGCAGCAATCCGCCGACACGATCTTGCACGTCCACCAGGAACTTCCGGTACGCGGCCAGTCCGTCGCGATCCGAAACCGGGCCGTGACCCGGGATGATGCGAGTCTTTCCGTCGGCCATCCCGAGGATCACGTCCACGGCGGCGATCATACCGGCGAGGGAGCCCCCGCTGTCGAAGTCGATATACGGATACATGCCGTTGAACCATACGTCGCCGGCATGGATCACGTTTGCGCCGCGGATGTGCACGACGCTGTCGCCATCGGTGTGGGCATTTTTGACGTGCACGGCGTGAATGTCGTGGCCGTTCAGGTGAAACGTGATCGTGTCATTGAACGAGATCACCGGCAGTGCACCCTTCGGCGACGGCGGCACTTTTTCGTTGAACAGCGCGATAAAATTCTCCCGGCCCATGCGTTCATAAACATGATCGTGGGCCACCACCACCGTGCCTTCCCGGGCCAGGTTTTCGTTGCCGCCGGTGTGATCGCCGTGCCAGTGGGTGTTGATGACGAAGCGCACCGGCCGTCCCGAGATGGCCGCCAGCGCCTCCTTTATCCGCGGCGTCAGCGGTGCGTATTGATCGTCAATGAGAAACACGCCGTCACCGCCGACCGACACGCCGATATTTCCACCACGGCCGGTCAGCACGTAAATGCCGTCTGCAATGGCCGCGGATTCGATGCGCACATCCTTGAATTTGTCTTCGTCCGTGTCCGCGGCTGCCACGACAATGGGCGTGCCCAGGCACAGGGCCAGCGCAAACATCCGCTGAAATCCGAAGTTCACAGGTGTTCTCCTCACTCGGTCAAAGGCCACGATGCCACCTGCCCGTTCCGATACACGACGCCGTCCTTCATGACAAAGACAATATTGTTCATCTGGTCAATGTGCACCAGCGGATCGCCGCGCACGGCGACAATGTCCGCAAGTTTCCCGATCTCCAGAGAACCGAGTTCCGCTTCCCGGCGCAGGACCTGCGCGGCGCGCACGGTGGCGGCCTGTATGGCTTCCAGCGCGGGCATGCCGGCTTCCACCATGTAGACAAACTCCATTGCATTCAGGCCGTGGGGATAAACGCCGGCGTCGGTGCCAAACGCGATCTTGACGCCGGACCGGTATGCGGCGGCGAACGTTTCCTGGATCTGCGGCCCCACGGCCGCAGCCTTGGCGCGGATGATTTCGGGAAAATAGCCAGGCTCGGCAGCCTTCTTTGCAACCCACCTGCCCGCGGAAATTGTCGGCACATACCACGTGCCGTGCGCCTTCATAAGTTGCCGCGCCTCCTCGTCCATGAACGTGCCGTGCTCAATGGAGTCAACCCCCGCCTGTATGGCGCGCTTCATCCCCTCGGCGCCATGGGCATGAACGGTCACCGGCAGGTTGTAGTCCCTTGCAGTCTCCATCACGGCGGCCAGTTCATCCGGCGTAAATTGCGGATTGTCTCCGCTCTTCGCCAGGCTGAGCACACCGCCGGTGACCGCCAGTTTGATGACATCCGCGCCCACCTTGTAGCGCTGGCGCACCGCCTTGCGCGCGGCGTCGGCGCCGTTGATGACCCCCAGTTCCGGGCCGGGATCGCCCATATAGTCGAGGCGCAGACCATTGGTGGGGTCGCCGTGGCCGCCGGTGGTGGACACGGACGCACCGGAGGTGAAAATGCGCGGTCCGCGAATGTATCCGGCGTCCACGGCACGGCGCAGCGCAAATGACACGCCGCGCTCCTTTTCGCCCAGGTTGCGAACGGTCGTGAATCCCGCCAGCAATGTGCGCTCGGCGTAGGTGACCGCGCGCAGCGCATAGTCGGCCTGCTCCTTGAAAAACTGTTCGCTGTGGAACTCCGGCGAAAACTCGTCGGCAATGTGCACATGCAGATCGATGAGTCCCGGGAGCACGGTGTGCCCGCGCAGATCGATCAGTTCCTGACCGGGACGCGCCGGCGCAAATCCGGCCTGCACCGCGGTGATGTGATTGCCGTCCGTGGCGATGGTCACACCCTCACGGACCTCGCCTTTCACCACGTCCACCATCCGCCCGGCATGTATCACATATCCGTCGGCATTGGCCGCAGATGCTGCAATCATCAACGCAGCCGCAATGAGCGAGTTCAAGACTCCAGATTTCACTGTCGTTTTCACCCCTTGGATTCCCTTTTGTGATTACCCTTGGAAAGGTGCGAATCCCGGCCTATTCAGCGCGGTCGCAGAAACTTGCTCCTGCATTTTCTGCATACCCGCCGTCCATGGCGGTCGCAGAAACTTGCTCCTGCATTTTCTGCATACCCGC